>CAKZUK010000060.1 GCA_937921775.1 uncultured Saprospiraceae bacterium | reverse complement strand
AAATTCTGTCCGTTTTGACTGCTTCTTTTGAAATTACTTTTCGTTAGAAATTCTTTAAATAGCTAAGGCTATTCGCGAAATTTATAACTCAATTAATTCCAAAATAACCTATTCAAAATCGGACGAAACTTAATTTCCAGTTCACTAAGTCTCGTATTTTGATTCAGAAAAAAGTTAAAATATATTCATATATCTACAAAAAACAAAAGCCTATCTGTACTTTAGGATATTATTTTAATTTCTTTTTGTACTTTAGAGTAAGTACTTTTTAGTAAAAAAACTCATACAAAATAGTCTATGTATTCAATTAAGTCAGTATTCTTTTTTATCCTATTTTTGACTGCATCAACATTGCTTACTGCCCAGCTTACCAAAAACAATACAGTAGCAGCTACTCCCAAATTATCTGCGGGAATTAGTCTAGGCGGTACGGTTTCGAATGTTAGTTCCAATCAACTCGCAGCACCGCTAACAGTCATAGACTTTAACGACCTGAGTACCAACAAAAAATGGAATGAAACTTTTGCTTTTCACTTATTATATCACATCAATGAAGAATACGGTATTGAGAGTGGTGTTTTTTATGATAAAAAAACCATTCATTTAAGTGGCAATAATGGTGGAGCTAATCAAGATAAAAAAACCAATCCGATATTTACCTACGAATATATTTCTATCCCACTCCTCTTCAAAAAAACAATGGGTACCAAAAAAGTAAAAGCGACTTTTCTTGCCGGACCTTATTTGGGATTACTCCAGTCCTCTTCTTTCTCTAATAAAACTTTTATAATTGTTCGCGACAACAATAACAATTTTGTTGAAATAGCAGAAGAAGAAGCTTTTAATCTTAACAATGCTACCCGTGAATCTAACTTTGGTTTATTGATAAAAGTTGGTGCAGAAATGAAAGCCACAGAAATAATCACTCCATTCATTCAGGCGGTTTATTCTAGAAGTTTTAGTCAAGCTGATGACTTTACTGATATCCGATCAGACTTCCCTGACACGGTAGAGAGTGATGGCAAGTTTTCTAGTTTTGGAATTTCTTTGGGGCTTTACTTTCAGATGAAGTAAATGTGATGATACTGGTAGCCATTTACCTCTTGGCTTACGTTTAGGTACTAGAGATATCGTAACTATTCACTAGGAGTTTTTATACGGAAGTCCGAAAACGGAACAGTTGCAATTCCAAATCACCGAAAACACCTCAAAACAATGGCCAAGTCAAAACTGTATTTCCTCTTCTTACTTCTTACCCTATCTATTTGTATTCAAAGTTGCTCCAAAGATGACGATACCTCTGATGCATTTACTTATACAGATGTTGAAAATAGTTTTAAAGCCATTGAAATAAAACCTGGTGTACAAGACATTACGCTCAAGGTAGGCGAGAATTTATTTTACAATTTCAGAGTTATTTTTCCCGATGTTGACTTGACTCAAAAATGGCCACTGATATTGACACTGCATGGCTTTTCTGGAGGCAACGCAGATGCACATACTTTCACGGATTGTTATATAGAACCAGGCTTAGCTGATTTAGATGTTATCATTATCAGCCCTAATGGCAACATCGGTGATGACAACTGGGAAACCTTAAACAATCAGGATCAGCTCCGTATTTTGACCGATTTGTCTTCAAGATTCTGGCCTATAGATCTTAACAAAATTGTAGTCACCGGTTATAGCAATGGTGGTAATGGTAGTTGGTATTATGCAGAAACACAGCCTGCTATTTTCTCTGCGGCCATACCACTAGCTAGTGGTTACCACATTCTCAATAATGATGGTAGTGGTAGAAAAATTGATATCCCCATGTACGTCATACATGGTGCTCAGGATGATTTATTTCCTTTGGACACCGTTCAACATTGGGTAGACCAAACCATTCTTGCAGGTACTGATCTCACTTTTGTAGTTGCTGATTCACTTGGCCATTATACGCCTTGTGATTATGAATCTTATTTTCGGGATGCAGCGACTTGGTTGGAGGAAGAGGTTTGGCAATAAAGTACCATCCTAATCTCCAATAGATAGTATTCTCTTTTTGTAAACCAATTTCTTTATTTAATAAAATTCTACCCAGTCACCGGTCAGAGCCTAGTACTCTTAACCAATCACTATATCATTCCCAATCCAATTAACGATTACGAACCCCATCATTATGGGGCTCCCCCTCGTTTCCAGAAGGCTTAGATTTGTACTATAATTCACTAGAAATTTTTTAATACAAGTCTAAAAATTCAAATCAATGAAACAGTTAACTTTTACATTTTTCCTTTTCTTCATGACAACTGCAGTCTTTGCACAAATTCAAAACGATAATATTAATTATGAAATTCAGCAAGTCACTGGCTGGTCTGATTTTGCTAGCGACGGAATAAATGGCGAAGCAGAATATGTTTTAAAAACGACCTATACCCTTGATGGTAATCCAATAACAACGAATTGCTTTTCTTGGCTTACACAACCTTTAGCATATTATCCGTTTCCAGAAGGGAATTGGGCTGCCTTTGGGCAAAGCTTGTATGATGCTCCTTTCGACATAAGTATTGAAGGTTGGGAGTCCGATATTACCAGCAATTATTGTGATGGCTCACCTAACATGAGTGAATATTATACGGCCACCGCTTCAGACTTAAACACTAGTGCCAATACTATTGCTGGAGCAGGAACTTCGTCTCAATGGAATCAAAATTATGGCCACAATAATTTTAGCGACTGGTTATTTGTAACAAATGATGGCTCTCATCATTTCGATTTAATTATTAAAGCAGCATGGAGATATGTTAATGGTGACAATTGTAATCAGGCACTTGACTTTGGATCTTTAGCATTAAACTCAAACTATTCAAATACCAACTCAAATATTGATGCGCCCTCAGATGTCTTAAATTCAACAAACCCCATTGCATATTCTGATACAGATGGACAATCTTCTAATGACGTTTTCTACCGTTTCACACTTACAGAATCTGCCAATGTAATAATCAGTACAGATAATATCGAAACTGATTTTGATACTCAATTAGTTTTGTATGTAGATGATTGTAGCAATCAAATTGGTGACGACGACGACGGTGGCACTGGTACGACTTCTCTAATTAACGCTCAACTTTGTCCAGGGACTTACCTTATAAGAGTAGAAGGCTACCAATCAAATGCGGGTACCTTTAATTTGAGTCTAGCTACGACGCCTTTAGATCCGATTAATGCTGCTGTATCTGGAACAGACCTTAGCTGTCCTGGTGATGCAAGTGGCGAACTAAACGTTTCTGTTTCAGGTGGTTTGACAAACATTGGATATACTGTCGAATGGAGCAATGGAGAGACTACAGAAACCATTAGTAACCTTGAAATAGGTAGCTACGGCCTCACCATTACAGACGAGTGTGGAACAAGTACTTCAGGATCATACGAAGTCGAATCTACAGATACTCAAGCACCTCAACTAGCTTGTGGAAATACGAACATCGAAATTACTACAGGGAATTCAATGACCTTAAGTCAATCCAATATGGCTAATGTAACCGCTGTCGATAATTGTTCTAATGACGATGTAGGCTATAGTTTCTCACCTTCAGTTATTACAGATGCCATGAGTGGAGACAATACGATAAATGTAACAGCTACCGATGGCAGCGGTAATGTATCCAACTGTACTTTTATCCTTACAGTTGATGTACCTACCGGTGTAAATGATCTTGAGAAGCATATCACAAGCTCTATCTTTCCAAATCCAAATACGGGTTCGTTTACACTAAAATGGGCGGGCAGTCTTCCTAGTGTAGCACAAGTTAAATTACTTGACACGGCAGGTCGTGTATTACAAAACGAAATACTAGATCCAAGTGGCGAGCACTTTTTTGATTTAAATGATGCACCTCGAGGCATATACTTTGTACAAATCATTAGTGCTGATAATACTTTGACAAGACGTGTACTTGTCCAGTAAGAAGTAAGTACCATAGAAATACCTTCTAATACTCTGTAACATGGAATAAAGATTTAATACTATATGGTGATTTCAACAAATCCCGCGATGGCAATAGCTCATTCGCGGGATTTGTTATTCCTCTCCCCCATGCTTATGGGGTTCCTACCCCCCTATTTCATACCTAAATTTGTAGTACAAACTATAACAAAAGATGATCATGAAAAATCTAATTTATATTCTACTTACAGCGCTTATTTGCAGCTCTTGCTACAAAGAGCCAATCCAAGAACCATTTTTTGCAGCGGAAATCAATGTGGTGCACCTAAACAGCTCCATTCAAAACATTGATGCTTTACTAGCTGACGAGCAAGCTTTTGTACATGGCCTCGGGCATTATGAACAATCAGGTTACCATAAGCTTCCTGCCAATGAATGGGTAGAGCTATTAGTCACTCAAAGTTCGCAACACAATATTCTAAAGCGTGAGTCAAAGCAATTTGAAGAAAATCAACGCTACACCCTTTTGTTTTATAGCAGTAATGGTGGTACCCGATCACTATGGTTGAATGATCTCAATCAAACAGCTGCTTCAACTGCCTTCGTTCGAATCGTCAATATGGTAAAAGATGATAAAGGATTGGAAAGAAAATATAAACTCAAAAGTTCTAATGATCAACTGTTACTAGCAGATACACCAGCAGACAATAGAACTGGCTTTATTCCTACTACTCCTATACCAACTATTTTCACAATAACGGATGATTCAAATAATGACATTAGTATAGCAACTGGACTTGTCGATCTTAAAGCAGGCCACCAATACACCATAATCATAGAAGGCAATGGTAATCAAATAACTTCCTTTTTACTGGAACACTAATAGAAGTTCTTGAAAACTTCATAAAAAACTACTCCAATATGAAAACCTTAATAAACCAGATGATTAAACCTTGGGGACTAGCCCTTGGGTTTATTTTTTTTCTTTTACCCAATTTTACATCTGCACAGAATGTTGCTGATATCGGTAAAGACAAGGCAGTCAAAGTATCAGGTAGCATTGGTGGGAATTCAGGTTTTTATAAAGCCTACGGACGTGAATCACGTCGTGATCCATTTTTCTATTTACTAAATGCCAATATCAACTTCAACATTTATGGAGTCAATGTTCCATTCAGTGCAGTATTCAGCCAGCAAGAAACCAACTTCCTTCAGCCCTTCAATCAATTTGGTTTAAGTCCTTATTATAAAAACCTGAAAATTCATCTAGGATTTAGAAGTATGAACTTCTCTTCCTTTACCCTAAGTGGACATACCTTTCTTGGAGCAGGCTTTGAGTTCAATCCAAAGCTTACAGATAAAATTCAGTTGCGAACAGGTGGAATGTATGGTCGATTGCGTAGAGCAGTTTCACCAAAAGATAGCCTCAACCTTACTCCCTCCTACAAAAGAATGGGCTACAGTGCCAAAATCGGTGTGGGCAACGGAAGCACTAGTTTCATTGACTTTATTCTTTTCAAAGCGAAAGACGACATTAACAGTGTGGACACAAACGACGAAGCTTTTAGTAACATTACCCCTGCTGAGAATTTAGTACTAGGAATCGTAGGAGAACATCTTCTCGCTAATACGATTAAGCTAAAGTTTGATTATTCTAGTAGCGCTTATACCCGCGACATCAGATCCAACGACTCACCAGCCACTGGTACTTCTGATTTTTACAATAACCTGGGAACCATATTTACTCCACGTGCTTCTTCTCAATTCAGATCCGCTATAAAAGCTGGTATTGGATATGATGCAGATGCATTTTCAGTTGGCTTTGATTACAAAAGGATCGACACTGACTTTAGAACCTTAGGTGCTTACTATTTTCTAAATGACATCGAAGATTACACCGCTACGCTAGGTACCAAAATTTTTAATAAAAAAATGCAAGTTAGCTTATCCGGTGGCTGGCAACGCAATAATTTGAATCAAGAAAAATCAGCACGAGCTACTCGATTCATCGCATCACTAGCACTGGCATACAGCAGTGGTAAACGTTGGAATTTCAACATAAATGCTTCTAATTATTCCTCATTTCTTACTGTTGTCCAAGATCAATTTTCTGATTCAAGTAATGTATATCAGGTTTCCCGAAATCTTAATTTCAGTACAGACTATCTCTTAGTAGAAAAGGGAAATCAACAAAGTATCTGGGCTAACATCGGTTTTCAAAACGGTTCTTTCCGCGATGAATATCAAATTGATAACATGGAAACTCAATTCGTTACACTTAGTGGAGGCCATCGATATAGCTTTCGCAAACTAGGCTTAAATCTAAACACATCTGCCACATATACTTCCAACACCGCCCCAGGATATAAGGCTTATTATTTTGGTCCCAACCTCACAGTATCCAAACGACTTGGAAAGAAAAATGGTTCGCGTGTCAGTTATAATGGTGCCTATCTCTTAGGCTACCAAGCCGGCTTACATACTTATAATCACCTCACCAATCGAGTCACATTCAGCATTCGATTATTGAGGAAACATACCCTATCATTCAGTACTGTATTTTTCTTAAAGAAAGACAAAATCAGTACCGACTTATCTTATTCCGAAGTCAAAGGTAACCTAGGCTACAGATACAGCTTTTAATAAACCAAGTGAATCATGAATCGAATACTATATACTTTAATTCTGAGTTTTTTTGCTTTTACAATTTTCGCTCAATTCCCAGTAACATCGGTACCTCAATTGGTATCGCCGCACTCCATTTATTTGTCCGATTATGTTGTTCCTGGTTCAGATAAATTTACACTAAACATCTGGCTCAACGATAACAATGAAGTCGATTACGATGTCCGCCTAACACTTCAGATTGAAGGAGAAGGTATCTCATTGACTACAGCTCCAGAGTTTATGCCTACACCTTTGACGCTCAGTGCTGGTGGAAATATTCTGTACGGTGGCGACATCCAAGAATACTTCAACCTCAACAATATGGTGGTCTCTGGTATTGACGAACAAACACTAAAACAAACAGGTGCATTACCTCCAGGAATGTACAGTTTTTGTATTCAAGCATTTGATTACCGTCGTCAGGATGTGGTTTTATCACAACGTGGTTGCACGACTGTTGCACTCAGCAAAAATAATCCGCCTATTCCTACTTTCCCAGAATGCGGATCGGTCATCGCTGCCAACCCACAGAGTAATTTGATGTTCCAATGGCAATCAATGGCTGACAATACCATTCAGTCGGAATATACTTTTACCTTGGTGGAGGTTCCAAATGGTATCAGCCCTGATGATGCATTGAATGGTTCTGGACGAACTTTGATTGCGCCAGGTGATGCGATTACAACTACAGGTCGGTTTATCTATGACATCAATCAGTTGGCGCTAGAGCCAGGTCGAACTTATGCTTACCGAATTCAAGTAATAGATACAGAAGGCTTTACCACTTTTGAAAATGATGGCTTATCGCAAAGTTGTTACTTCTTTTATGGAATGCCAGAGAATGGAGAGATTGTATTGAAACGTCCTAGCGATGGAAAGAAGTTAAAAACAAAAGATGAAATTTCAACGATTCGTTTTGTTTGGGATAAACCCACTAATGCTTACCCCAATCAGACCTTCAACTATGTGGTAAAAGTAGTTTCTCTTGACTTGAACCAAACACCAGAGGAAGCCATTCAGTATAATCCAGTACTTTGGGACACCATTATGGATCCTGCAATTTATTTGTCAGGTGGAGAGATTCGCAAGAAAATTGAACTCCCGCGCTCCAATGTTTTCGCTTGGCAAGTATACGCATATATTGATGCACATGAGTTTGCTAAAAGTCCGGTTTGGACCTTCAACAAAGGTGCCTTACTCGAAGAATTTTATGCTGGAAAACATACGATCATTGTAGACGAAACGGAGTCTTTTGATCTCAATCACTTTACAGGAAAAGGTCGTGTAAAACTTGACACTGGAGATGAGTACACCAAAGTCTATTTCAACGACATTACCGTACGACCTGGCGCAGAAAATGTAATGACCAGAGGTGAAGTGACTGCCCGATTAAGAGATTATGAATATCCATTGGAATTTGGCGAAAATGGCGATGCAACTTTAAGAGGTGATTCTCTAATACTAACAACAGAGGATGTTTGGCTACGTGGTCAAGTGGTCTGGGACTACCCTTTCCCAACCACGCAAACATCCAGCATTGCTACCATTACTTCAAAGTCCAAAAGAATTATGTTCAATGATATGTCTCCGCTAGAAAATGTTCTATTTGAGGAAGCTACATTTGAACTGTTGGAACCATTTGGATATACTGCTAAGTACTATGACGATTCTTACTTTACTATGAAGGGCAAAGAATTGACGACCAGTATGCACGTCGACATCACGATTTCTGACAAAGTAACAACGCTAGATGACAAAAAAATAACCATTCCGTTTTTTGAGCAAACTGATGTCAATACTTATATCAATGAAAACACCAGTTCGGTAAGTCCAATTCATTTATTGGATGGAACGACATTGACCTTAAATCCCAAAACTGCCATCTGTGATTTTTCAGATAGTAATTCACCGGGCAATCAATCCGGCGCACCTGACTGGAAGGGCATGTACTTCGGTAAATTTGATATTCATTTTGATAAAAAGTTTGACAAAAGTAATCAAGTCATTTTGGATGAAAGCAAGAAAATTGCTTTTGACTTATCTGAAAATACCAACTTCAAAGCTTGGACAGATGCGCAAGGTTTACAATTTTTTGCAACGCGTGACTTTGAAGAGAATAAAATGGCAGCGACCTTCAACACCTTCCATGATGAATTGAAAAGTTTGCGATTCAACATCGTAAATAATAGTGTAGAAGATGGTCAATTTACAGGAACAGTACAGATTCCAGTTTTAAATCCAACTAGTCCTTTTGCTTACACCGTACCGATTGATAATGAATCATTAAAGACTGGTTTCTTAGATGAAGATTTATCTTCGAGAGAGGTCATTTTTAATGATGACCGTCCAGAATTTCGTTTAGAAATGAAACTACAACAAGCCGTTTTCCAAGATAACAATCGGCTTAATTTAGTAGTCGATGTCGCTTGGAAGTCTATAGATGTTTATCTTCCAGGAGTAACTGATTTAAACATTTGGGGGAATGGAAACTTCGGTTTTAATACACCAAACGGTAGTAAAGGAGTCAACAATGTAGAAGGAAGATATGTCAATACCTATAAAGTAACCATTGACAGCCTAAGCGCAGGAATGACAGATGGAATGTATGGATTTGGGTTTATTGGTGGTATCATTTTAGGAGATGCAGAATCAGGTATCTCTGGTACAAGTCCTTCCAATCCGCCTAAATTCAACATGGTTTCAGCAGAACAAAAGGGACAAAAAGAAAATAACGTTGCTACTGCTGCAAGTAATTGGCTAAAACAATATGTAGATACAGACTTAGTAGATATGGAGAAGGAGAAGACAATTCCTTTATTTATTCCAATAAAAATAAAAACTCCCGTTGCTGATGTAACAGGTAGAATCGTATCCGTCCATGATGATCCCGATTGGGGAAATGCTTTTTATGGAAAGGTAACAGCTAAAATAAAAAAGCCCAAAACCTTTACACTTAGTGCTAAAGTCTTGGTTGGTAAAAAAGAAGAGACCAGTTATTGGTTTGTAGAAGTAGGTGCAAAAGCAGGCGCTGATAAAAAAGATCCAAACGCAAGTCAGAGTAGTAAAGAAGCTAGTCGTATACAAAAATTTGGTGCAAAGGTTCGTGGAAAAAAACTAGCCTCTTCAAAGAAAATACCTGGCCAAAGAGTTGGTATCAAATTAGGAAAAATTGAAATCGTAGAACTAAAAGGGCGTGTCTACCACCACATGAATCACGATATGAGCGTAGCTATGAATAGCTCTTGTTCATTAAAACCGAAAACTACTACTGTCGATCCTTTAATGAAGTTTCAGTCCGTAACAGACATTAATCTCAATACTATTTTTGACAATATGGAATGGCCTGATTTTAAAGCGCTCTTCTGCAAACTCGATGACGACGGTTTCACTGCTGTTCTCAGTGCTCTTCCAGCCCCCGATTACGATCACCTCGAAAAAAATATTCCCGACGTAGATTGGCCAATGATTAAAACAAAATATCCCCAACTAAGCTATAGTCGACTTAAGCTCATGTTTCCTCAAGGTGATTGGTGTCACATCGTTGCTACGCTACCTGATGTTAATATTGATTGGGGATACCTATTGATGAATTTACCTACGGTTCCAGATTTTCCGAATTTGTGTGAACTCAATTCATACGCTTGGAATAAAATCGTAGCTGCATTTGATGAACAGTCTCAACCCGACAGTGCATGGCTTGTAGAAAACCAACAACTTAGCAGTAAGCAATGGATGGACCTTAAAATTAAGAGCCCAATTATTAGTTGGCGAAATCTAACAACTGAATATAAGGGTAGGAATTGGTGTGGTACATTTATGCTACATCCCGACTTTGATTTAGGAAGTTTATCTATCGACATAGACTTCCCAACATTAACATTACCCGATTGGCGTTTTTGGTTACCAAAGCTAAATCTCAATTGGCCTGACTTTGGTGTCGACCTCCCAGGTATTGATATACCGGATTTACCTGTGAGTAAAGCGATTGACATCAAATACGATGTGAATGCATCGACTTCTTATGGCGGTATGTTGATGGTCGGGATACAAGATGCTATGACTAGCGGGCGTTTAGCGCAAGCAAAAGGTACACTGGAAGTCAGCTTTGACGATACCTACAACCTCAAGCAAATTGGTTTGCAATTAGAAGGTGGTTTTGGAAATAAGCCGGGGGAAACTGACTTCAAAAAATCGATGGTACAAACCGTGGGTTGCTTAACCTATACCGCTTCTACTGAAACCTTCATCGCCGATTTAGAAGCGATTGCCAGAAAGGGAGTTTGCGTTAACGCAAACATGCACCTACAAATTAGTCCCGGTCAATTCGATCTTGAAATTGGAAGTGAACAAGACAAGGTGACCGTGGTCCCAGGTTGTGTTGGTTCAGGGGCTTTTGGATGGTTATACATCAACAGAAAAAATGACGTGACCAAGGTTGGCGCTGGTTTAGGACTTGGGATGTATGCCAACTTACAAACTCCTGAAATTGGAATTGACGGTGTCTGCTCTGGTTATGGATTCTTTAGAGCTAAAGCGGAATTGGGTATAAAAGCAGAAGCTCAAGTAGAACCTGAGTTTAAGTTTATCAAAGCAGGAGTCTTCTTCGACTCTTCTGTAGACATTGGTGTAAGTATATCCGGTGTCTTGTGTCCATTTGGAGATATCAACGCGCTCCATCTTGGATTAAGAGGTAATCTCACTTATTACTTCGAGGATAGCTTACTTAAAGGAGAAGTCTCTGGTGAAGCTGAAATATTTGGGTTTATTGAAGCTGAATTTGAATTTGGGGTCAACCTAAATCTTTAATTGAGTGGGAAGTAACCGAATAACTATTAAAAAAATGAAATTAACATGAAATATTTATTTTCAATCATCTCTATTTTAACGCTGTTCATCCTGAGCAGCAGCACTTTGAATGCTCAAAAAAGCGGATGGGTCATGGTGACAAACACAGATGGTACTTCCGTAAAAATCAAATGGATTACCCAAACGATTTATACCAACAAAGATGTGATCGTTTATCGACAAGAAGGAAGCGGAAAGTGGCAACCAATAACGACTACACCAATCGGAATGAAAGACCAAGTCGACATGCCAGCCGCTGAAAAAGATGAGCTCACTTCTTTTCTGGAAACAGAATTACCAAAAAAGAAACCGGAAGAACTAGATGGCTTAATGAAATTAATCATCAGTGAAAAACTGGTAACAGAAGAACCTTTCGCCGATTTCCTAGGTATCTTTTATGAAGACAAAACGGTAATCGTCGGTAAAAAGTACCGCTACAAAGTAATGGTACAAAAAGGAAATAAAGAAGAAGAAATCGGAATATCGGAAGCTATTAAAGTAAAAGCGAATGAGCCAATAGATGGCGTAAAAGATTTCACCATCAATACAGAAATAGAAACCGATACCTTACTTCGTTTTGTTTGGTTGCCAGAATCAGCTCGCTATTTCGCCTCTAACCTTTACCGAAGTGAGGCAGGTGGTTCACTCAAAAAATTAAATGATACCCCTATCTTACCTTCTGGTAAAAAAGGAAATTACACCAAACAGTTTTTCCAATACGGTGACCAAAAAGCAGGTCGTACCTACACCTTCGAAATACGCCCGATTGATTTTTTCGGACGCGAAGGAAAACCTGTTACAAAAAAAATCACCATGCCCAACACAGGAGCTCCGGCTCCGCCCACCTCTGTAGAAATCATTCGGGTAGATGAACAAAAATTTCGTGTACTTTGGGCCAACTCTAGCAGTGCGAATGTAAAAGGATATGAAATCCATGTTGGTCGCAGCATCGACCTGCCATTCAAAAAAGTAAGCGATTTAATCAATAGCCCTTCCAACGAAGGATTTGTTTACACAACAAAAGAACCTGGTTCATACTTTGTGAAAGTCCTAAGCGTGGCTGCGAATGGAAAAACCTCTGAATCCTACGCCTATGGTGTAGAAATGAATGACTTGCAAGCACCTGAAATTCCACAGGGTG
This sequence comes from uncultured Saprospiraceae bacterium, assembly GCA_937921775.1. Classification (GTDB taxonomy): domain Bacteria; phylum Bacteroidota; class Bacteroidia; order Chitinophagales; family Saprospiraceae; genus CALGLS01. The sequence continues at coordinate 1,559 of CAKZUK010000060.1, read as the reverse complement.
TTACAGCTGAGGCTAAATCAGGAACAATCATCATTAGCTGGAAAGCAAACAAAGAAAAAGACTTGCTAGGCTATCGCATCTTCCGTACGATTGCCAGTGAACCTAACAAACCAGCTGCACAGATTACGCCAGATGAAATAAAAGGAACTTCGTTCACGGACAAGTTAAACAAACGCTACAAAAACGAATTTTTCTATACCGTCGTTGCTGTAGATACTAGTCTCAACATCAGTAAAGAATCGAAACGTGTAGGAGCCATCATGCCTGACGTCATACCTCCTATTCCTCCATTCATAAAAGACATTAAAGTAAGTGAGACCTCCGTTCTTCTTACTTGGCTACCTGGTACTGACGAAGATTTAAAATCGTTTCAGCTTTTCAGGAGTCTAGAAAAAGGCAATAGCTGGAAAAAAATAGATACTGAACTCGATGCTTCTGCTACCAGCTACAGGGATGAAAAATTGACAACCGGACAGCAATATTACTACCGCTTACAAGCTTTTGATCAAACGGGCAACGCTTCTGAATTCTCTGAAATATACGCTGCAAAACCTTGGGCTGTTGCCAAAAATACGGAACTAAGCAGTTTTGAACTGAAGTACGATAAAAAATCTAAAGGAGTAAAACTCTCTTGGAAACCTACAGCGACTAAGAATATAAAAGGAGCGATCGTCATGCGCAGCAATGGTTTCAAAAAACCAAGCCCTGCTAGCCCTATGATTACTGGCAACAACTATCTTGACACCAAAGTAGATCAGGATCAGAATTATCAATATTTGGTAAAGGTGTATTATGAAAATGGCGAGGTGGCTACTAGTGCGCTTAAGGCTGTTTCTACGAAATAGTGAATTAAAACGTGAATCGAGATTAGAACCTGACTGTCAGGCAATTCTAATTTCGATTCCTATTCTAATTCTAATTTCGATTCTAATTCCCATTCTCCTCCCCCCATGCTTATGGGGTTACACCCCCCACATTTCCTAAGTAATTTTATACCCTAATTAAAACGAAGTGATAAAACCACTTCTGCTAATAAATTTCAACAAAATAATCCATCAAAAAACGTTTACAATGAAACCACTTTTTTACCAACGCATAGCCATGTTATTGACCTTATGTATCTTTTCAATGACTGCTTTTGCACAAAAGGGAGTTGTGATTGGAGGTGTAGACTTAGCCCCTTCTGCTATTTTAGAAATGAAATCTGATAGTCAAGGAATGTTGCTTCCAAGGATGACTACTTTACAAAGAGATAATAATGTGATTTCTCCCGCCAATGGTCTTTTAATTTATAATGAGGACAACGGGATCTTTAACAAGTATTATGATGGTACTTGGACTGAGATAGATTCAGATTGGTCAAGAAAGCTAAATACTTCTGATAACTCCCCCACTGCTAATAATGACATCTACCATCTCGACGGTAATGTAGCTATAGGTTCAGACAATACCTCCAAGGCACAATTATACATCAATCATAACGGCTATCCGGCCTTACAAATAGATGATGAAAACGGAGATGAAGTTTTCAGAGTACATAGCAATGGAAATGTTGGTAT
>CAKZUK010000059.1 GCA_937921775.1 uncultured Saprospiraceae bacterium | reverse complement strand
TTTGTAATGCCCTTCTGGAGTAGGTGAGGCACTGGTACTCAAATCGGAGAGACTACTTCCCGCTTGTGGTTCTGTCATGGCCATAGTGCCTTGCCATTCACCAGCGTACATTTTAGGGACAAATGTTTTTTGTAATTCTTCTGAGCCGAAAGTTCTAATCAGATTAGCTGCACCTTGTGTAAGGAATGCATAAGGTGCAGCGTTGGCATTAGCAGCATAGAAGGTATACAATCCAGCATTGAGCAAGCTCAAAGGCATTTGTTGTCCTTCAAATTCATAATCATCAGCAGCAGCGATCCAACCTCCTGCTGCGAGTGAACGCATGATGGTTTTTATTTGTGGATGCACATAGACTGTCCCTTTGTCATAATAGGCTTTTTTGCGATCCATTTCTTCGTAGACAGGAAAGAGCAATCGATCACCAATTTGCTGAGCAGCTTCTAGTGCCATTTGAATAGCCTCATCATCGTATTCTTTATATCGATCAAAGCGATTAAGTTCTGAAAGTTTGAATAGTTCGTGTGTCAGGAATTTTAGATTTCTAAAACTGTAATAATTATCTGCCATTATTTTTTTATTTGAGTGACGGGACAAAATTAATTGATATTTTACTATTTTTCTAAATTTACTAAGCGGTTGACCGATAGGAAATTGGTGTGTAAATTTATAAAAATGTCAAAAGGAAAATGACAAATAATTCCGTCAAATTTAGTCGAAGCACTCACTTATACAAATCGATTTTTTTACTATAAAATCCCATTATCATGAATACTGACCGTTTTTCAAAAAATGCAAGATCAATTCGCTTTAAGGCATTATGCCTTACACTTGTTGTACATTTCTCTATATTAGGTGCTGTTTTTTATGGTTCAGGAGGCGGTAGTGCCAGCGATTTATTGCCTGACTTACCGGATTTTGTCAAGGAATATTTTGATGGAGATCAAGACGAGGCTGAATCAGGGAAGGAGGTGAAAAAGAAGAAAAGTAAGAAACCTAAAGAGCCCCAGGCATAGAAAGAGGTAGAATGAAAATGCAAATTAAAATAGGAACTCACTGAAATTAGTAGAACTTATAATTTTAATTTGCATTTTTATTCAAAAGCCTTTACTCAAAAAGCCCATACAACTCGCCATCCACCTGATTGATTATCTTACCAAAATCCTCAGGGTTATTAAGAAAGTCAACAGTATTAGCGTCAATGACAAGTAGCTTACCTTCCGTATATTCTTCAATCCATTTTTCGTATCGCTCGTTTAGGCTTTTTAGATAATCTAAGCTCATACTGCCTTCATAGTCACGACCTCTCTTCTGGATATGTGAAACCAAAGTAGAAACATCTGCCTTGAGATAAATCAATAAATCTGGTGGCTGAATCTGAGAAGTCATCAGCTTAAACAAATCAAAATAATTATTGAAGTCACGAGTCGGCATTAGGCCCATGTCGTGTAGGTTAGGTGCAAAAATATAGGCATCCTCATAAATGGTTCGATCTTGAATAACAGTGATGTCTCCTTTATGGATATCCAATATCTGGCGGTATCTATTGTTGAGGAAATAAACCTGGAGGTTAAAAGACCAACGTTTCATATCCACATAGAAATCACTGAGGTAGGGATTGTTATCCGTAGATTCATAATGAACAGTCCAACCGAAATGTTTGCCTAGTTTTTCACAAAGTGTGGTTTTTCCAGCCCCAATATTTCCAGCTATTGCGACATGTTTTATTTTCTTCTTAGTATGTTTAGCACTCATTTGTTTAGATTTGTGATTGGTAAAGGACGAGGGAAGCGCGAAAATAATTTATTTTAAGCTTAATTAGAGTGTGTTAACTGATAAAAATATTAATTTTTTGTAGAACTAATCGTTACGATTATCGAATAAGTAGTTATGAAAATAGATAAAACACTAATTTTAAGGCTCGAAAAGCTGGCTCAACTCGAGTTAGGCCAAGAAGAAAAGTTAACTTTAGAGCATGATCTCAACAAGATTCTTGACATGGTCGACAAGATGAATGAACTGGATACTTCTGAGATAGAACCCTTAAAGCATATCAGTAAGGAAGTCAATCAGTTGAGACCAGATGAAATAAGGAATCAAGTAGACGCAAAAGCTGCTTTAAGCAATGCTCCTGATCATAACGGAGTTCACTTTAAAGTACCAAAGGTGATTCCTAAACCTTAACTTTAGCTAATTCCTAAAATACTGCTTAGATTAAAAGTACACCTTCTTTGATTTGATTTTATCGTGAGATCTAAGCGCGGAATTTTTCAAAGAACCAAAAAAATAAAACTATGAGTGGAATAATTTCAGTAGATAAACTTTCTAAGGTCTATGTGATGGGAACCCAAAAGGTGTTTGCCTTAAAGTCCATCAGCCTTGATATCCATAAAAATGAATACGTTGCTTTGATGGGACCTTCTGGTTCTGGAAAATCAACATTGATGAACCTACTAGGTTGCCTTGATACGCCGACAGATGGAACTTACCACCTCAACGGTACCAACGTTTCAACCATGCTCGACAATGATCTCGCTGAAGTGCGTAATAAAGAAATTGGCTTTGTATTCCAGACATTCAACCTCTTGCCTCGTTTGAGCTCATTAGAAAATGTAGCCCTACCGCTGGTTTATGCGGGAATGAGCGCTAAGGAAAGAATACAAAAAGCAGAATATGCACTAGAGCAAGTTAGCCTAGCCGATCGAATGGATCACCGACCCAACGAACTTTCAGGTGGACAAAGACAACGTGTCGCCATAGCAAGAGCACTCGTTAACAATCCGGCCATCATTTTGGCCGATGAGCCAACTGGTAACTTGGACACCAAGACCTCTATCGAAATCATGGGAATCATGGAAAAGATTCATCAGAATGGCAACACCATTATTCTGGTAACACACGAAAACGATATTGCAGAATATGCCCATCGTATTGTTCGCCTGCGTGATGGTCTGGTAGAGAGTGATGTTCGTAATGAAAATATTATGACGGTAGGACAAGCAAGTAGTTAAATAGCTGTTGGCTATTGGCCGTTAGCTCTTGGCTTCCCACTAACGCGATCGAGGGAAGCTAAGAGCCAATAGCTAAATGCCAACAGCCAAAATAAAATTAAATGGCATTCAAAATATATACAAAGACAGGTGACAAAGGGCAAACTTCACTTTACGGCGGTCGACGACTTCCCAAAAGTCACATTCGAATCGATGCTTATGGTACCGTTGATGAACTCAACTCGCACATTGGACTGATTCGCGATCAACTTAATGATGATACACTCCGCGAGCTTCTAAAAAATATCCAAGACCGACTTTTTACGATTGGTGCTAACCTAGCTTCTGATCCGGAAAAAGAAATGAAGGTTCCTGATATTTTAATGACAGACGTGGAGATCTTAGAAAAGGCAATCGATGAAATGAATGAAACACTTCCTGGGCTCAAGAATTTTATTCTTCCAGGAGGGCATACTACCGTTTCTTATTGCCACATCGCTCGTTGCGTTTGCCGTCGAGCCGAACGTATCACTGTGGCGCTCCAACAAGTTGAGCCCGTGGAAGAAATTGTTTTGATTTATATCAACCGCTTATCTGATTACCTTTTTGTTTTGGGTCGAAAACTCAGTATGGATCTCGGTGTGGAGGAAGTGGCTTGGAATGCTAGGAAGTAGAAGATGGCCAATCCTATCGGGGCCATTTGGCTAGCCCGACATATGCCAAACGAAGTTTATCAGGATTGGTGAGCTTAGTAGATCAGAAGACGATTGGGAAGTGAACATGGTCAGGCGCCGCTATGCAGGATTGGAATATCCCTCTCTGTCGCAGAATCTATGTTAAGAGGGGATTTAAATTCTTGCTTATATTACTAATACTAATTATTCCAGTCAAGATGCAGCGCAGTTCTGGGAGGGAAGCGATCTCTCTTCTTTCTTTATCCCAAATTACTTATTATCTTTACTGCATGACTGAAACACCGAAACAGCGCTTCCAAAACCTTCCAAACGCAGCCAAATACATTCTGGTGTTATTGGCGGTAGTGTTCATCAGTTTCTTATTTCCCAATAATGTACGTTTCAAATATGATTTTGCAAAAGGACAAAGTTGGCGCTATGATGACCTCACAGCTCCCTTTGATTTTGCGATCATGAAGCCAGAGGATGAAGTCAAGAAAGAACTAGCTTTAGCAGAAATGC
>CAKZUK010000058.1 GCA_937921775.1 uncultured Saprospiraceae bacterium | reverse complement strand
TAGAACTCCGATATAGAAGTGATTTAAATCCCTTCCTTATATAAGACGTTTTTTCTTTGATAAAGTTGCCACAAATTTTTGATAAAACTTGACTTTTTACAAAAAAACGACTAATTGCGTTGTTTCTATATAGGATACAAGTATTATAGCAAAAAAGTTTCCAAAAAGTAAAATAAATGGATGTTTGCTGAAATGAGTTAAGAAAAGAGGTCTTTTGATTAGAAATGGGCTTGTTTCCTAGGGATTTGTTTAGCAAAGTAGCTTATTTTGTTTTTTTGACTAAAAACACAGCCTACGAACTGATTGATTTTAAAAATTAATCGCCCGGTTTCACGACGTAGATTATTAAACACTCTGATGTAGAGATACTGAGCCTTACATTTATAGGTAGTGATATCCTATAGTTTTTTAGACTTCCATTTCAACCATTTCCGCTCTTGCTCCGAAACGGATTGGTAAAATACTGGTTCCTATTCCTTTTGAAATGTACATTTTGGGATCAGATTCCTTATACCAGCCTTTTAAGTGTCTCCCGCTTCCTTGTGGTTTGAAAGGAACAATTCCAATCAATAATATATTTTTCAAACCATAGAGAATTCAAAAGAGCCAATACTATTGTTCCTAAAAACCCTCTTTTAATAAATTTTCTTCTTGATAATTTTCTCATTACTTTTATAGTGAAGTTGTTTAATGTTATTCTCTATAGCTGTGCCTAAGTCATTAATCCCGTGAATCTTCAGCTATTTTACTAATTTAAACTAAGATACAATCGATTTCCTATTTTATTTCGAATAATAATCTTGTATCATAAGTTGTTTGACGGGATTAATTAGTATTTTCTTTTTTGTATTTTCTAAAAACACATCAGAACTTATCCTAAAGATAAATTTGACTACCTGCTTAGTAATTTTCTAATAACCTTCAAATCAAAACAATGAAATTATTTGATCGTCTGGCCAACGGATGGAAACTCGGTAAAACAAGTTTAATAACCATCAAGGAAAACCCTTCGCTGATGGTATTTCCCCTCATTTCTGGTTTATCTCTCATCTTAGTAAGTCTCAGTTTTTTTAGTTCGGGCTATGTTCTTTTTGGGGAAGACATTATGGCGCTCGTTGCTGATGAAACAGCGGCGACTAGTCTCAACATTATGCTATACATAATGGCCTTTATTTTTTATTTGACCAACTACTTCATTATCGTTTTCTTCAATGTAGGATTGGTCTATTGTGCCAAAAAAATACTGGAAGGAAATGAAGTAACAGTAGGTGAGGGAATTCGTTTTGCACAAACAAGAATGGGAGCTATACTTGCATGGTCAGTTCTTGCTGCAACTGTAGGTCTTATTTTGAAAAGCATTCAAGAACGGGCAGGTGCCCTTGGTGGTATGATTACTGGTATCATTGGAGTCGTATGGGGGATTGCAACATTCTTTGTTGTTCCTGTTGTGGCCTTCGAAGACGTAAGTCCAATTGAAGCGGTAAAACGATCGGCCTCTATTATGAAAGAGAAGTGGGGGGAAAGTATCGGTGCTAATTTTAGCTTTGGTATTTTTTCATTCTTAGGAATACTATTTATCGCATTGCCAATTGGTTTTTTATTGGGAGCAACTATACATCCTATTGTAGGAGTCGTAGTCGGAATACTTGCTTTCCTTTTGGTACAAACTGCTGTATCTTCTGCTAACATGGTCTTTTTGGCAGCAGCTTACCAGCATGTAAATAATGAGCCAACCGGACACTTTGATAGCGATGTGTTGGACGATGTGTTTATTCCTAAAAAGTAAGAAAACCGATTGAACAGTCTATAGGAAAATCTAAATATTTAGTGATCCCGGGTTTGCCGAACGGCAGATTCGGGATTTCTTGTTTTTTCTGAATGGGATAAACTTAAGTTACAAAGCACTAAAAAACAGTAGCTTTGCTTAAATTAGAGTTTAGAATCTGTGTGAACGACAGACAGCAACTCCAAAAAATTAAGAAAACCAACAATCCATGTCAACTCTAAAACCTAAGGAAAATCCAGACCCTGTTTTTGACAAAGCGGAAGCGATAAAAAAAGCGCAAAATTATCTTCGAATCAATGAGGATAAAGAAAAGAATGAAGAAGAGCGTAAAGTATTTGTTGATGAAAACAAAGTTGCCATAAAAAATCTGGCAGCTGATTTTGAGGATGTTAGTGATTTTACCTATGCCCGTCGACTTTATCAACTGCTTTATCAGTATCTCGGAAATGAAGATGCAGATACCACGCGTAGACTTGCTGTTTGTACTTATAAGGATAGTGATTTGTCAAGTGATGTGAAGTATGATGCTGCTGCAAATCTCCTGATTAATTGTTTTCAAAAAAATGGAAAAATTGAAATTCCAGTTGTGTTGGGAACACTTGGCTCTATCTACAAAAAGAAATGGAAGTACGAAAATCACGACGGATATCTCTTTCAATCCCTTCGGTATTATTTACAAGGTTATAAAATCGCCAGTCAAAAGAAACGAGGTAATTTTGCGAATATTGGTTTTTGTGGGATCAACCTAGCCTATATTTATGATACAATTGCCAATCTGGAATCTTATAAGGTCAAGCATAAAGAGGATGGAATTTTTCTATTCCCAGAAGAAGATCCTTTTGCAGAAATAACAAGACGTTACACCGCAGAGGCCAAGAAGTATAGGGAAGGTGTGCATAAAGCTTACGCTGAAAAATATAGCCTTTATGAATCGCAGTGGAAAAATGATCCATCGCAGAAAACGTTTTTTGACACCTATGTTCGTTACTGGTTTTTTGTAACCTGGGGAGAATCATTGTTGGGATTGGCAGATTTTAAAGGTGCTACTGAGAAATTTCGGGAAGCAGTGAAAAAGATAGAAGGTGTAAATGAGGTGCCTAGTTGGAAACGGCATACTGCAAGTCTACAGGGATTTCAATTAATTGAGTTACTATATAGTTATGATCGAGTTCTTTATCAACAAGCAAAAGATGCCATCAAGGTTTTGTTGCATATTAAAAATGTTCCCGATCATCATACAGACAAACTAGGTTTAGCATTTTCTGGAGGTGGGTTTAGAGCATCCTTTTTTCATATTGGAGTGTTGGCCAAATTAGCGGAAGCAGATCTTTTAAGGAAAGTGGAAGTGATCTCCTGCGTTTCTGGTGGATCAATATTGGGTGCTTATTATTATCTGAAGCTGAAAAACATGTTGGAGTCAGAAAATTATGAAAACCTGAAAAAGGAAGATTACATTAATTTAGTTGCGGAACTAGAAATAGAATTTTTAGATAAAGTCAACAAAAATGTGCGGATGAATATCCTATCGCATTTTTGGGCCAACATTAAAATGGCTTTCATGAGTACGTATAACCGTACTACTCGAACGGCGGATTTGTACGACAAGTTTCTATACAGTGATTTGCTCGAGGGTAAAAAGAAAGTTTATATGAACGATCTTTTGATTAGCCCCGGAGGAGATAAGAAATTTCGACCCAATCGTGATAACTGGAAAGTTGAAAACAAAGTACCCGTACTCATCTTAAATGCAACGACGCTTAATACAGGGCACTCCTGGCAGTTCACTGGGACTTGGATGGGAGAGTCACCTGCCTATATCGATTCAGAGTTTGATGCACTACCTAATTTACGCCGGATGTATTATAGTGAAGCTCCGGAGCAGTTTCGAAAGATTCCATTAAGTACAGCTGTGGTGGCATCTGCGGGAGTGCCTGGTATGTTTGCACCCGTTGAGTTTAATAATTTGTATGAAGACTATACAAGAGTATTGTTAGTGGATGGAGGGGTTCACGATAATCAGGGGATTTCTACTTTGTACGAGCAGGAATGCAATATGCTAATTGTTAGTGATGCCTCAGGGCAAATGCCTGCAAGTAAGCGACCACCGAAAAGTGAAATTGGCGTGGTAGGTCGTACCAACGGTATTTTGCAAGAGCGGATTCGTTTTAGTCAATTTCGAGATTTAGAGGCTCGAAAAAAATCAGGTGTTGTACGCGATTATATCCTGATGCACTTTACAAAAGATTTACCCAGCGAAGTCGTCAACTGGAAGGACAGTGAGGATCCTTACGTCGCCCCAGTACAGGTAGAAACCGGAAAGAAACGTCGGGAAGATCAAACGATATACGATATACGTCACAAGATTCAAATGCTAGTAGCTCGTATCCGAACAGACCTTGACGCTTTTCATGAAACAGAAGCTTCAGCATTAATGTACAGTGGTTATAAAATGGCGGATTATGAAATAGGGAATTCATCTAGTAAAATGTTTGAAAATGCTGAGCGTCAACCCAAACTGGATCTGCATACGGACAAATGGAATTTCATGAAGATTCATGGATTGCATGAAAATGATGGACTTAGCGATAAATTAGAGAAAAAATTACTGCCGTCTTCACTGTTATTTGGAAAAGTATTTCATCTATTGAAAGGTGGAATTTTTATACAGCGTTTGTTGATTTTGCTTTTTTTAGCTACGCTGGTTTACTTACTGGTGAATGCTTTTGGAATAGATCTCAACAATCTGGGAATAGTGGTAGGACTTTTGGTTGGTATCTATTGCTTTGACCGTTTATTTGCGAATTGGTTGGGACTGAAGAGTTTTGTTTTATCCTTAGTGCTTTTGTTTCCTATCCTAGGAATTTTGTGGTTGGTATCCGTGCTGGTTCGCCATTGGTCTACTTGGTGGTATTTGCGGGAGGGGCGGATTAGTAAGGTGAGCGAATAAATGAAGTTAGAAGTCCAAAGACGGAATACGGAAGTTCTCTTCTAAGGTATTATCGCGACCGAGGGGGATTTCCGTCTTCCATCTTCAACAAACAATTTAAAAATTAAAAATGTCTATTTTAAAACATCAACTTCCTTTATTCTGTATCCTTTTTCTACTCTTGTTCTCCTGCGCATCTGAGCAAAAGAAGGTGCCGGTTGTTGCGAGCGATTTCTGTTCGGATATTCACCGTAACGACACTGTCAGTCTTTCCTCTGAGTTGAGTGGCCTTTCCAAATTGATGGAAGATAAAACAGGTGTATACGTACTCGAAGACGGAGGAGGAGCACTCATGATTCGCGGCTGGCTTTCCGAATATGCGGAGCAAACTATTGATATTCAATACTTTATATTCTCCACTGACAATGTAGGATTAATTGCCTGTGACTATCTGGTACGAGCGGCAGATCGGGGAGTGAAGGTTCGACTGTTGGTAGACGATATTCTGGTAGATGCAAAGATTGAAGATATCTTAACATTGGATGCACATGAAAATATTGATATTCGAATTTATAATCCCGGTGTTAATCTGGGGAAGAATATTTTTGGCAAAATTAAAGAGTTTGCAACGGACTTTCGTTCTGCTAATCAGCGGATGCACAACAAAACCTTTATTGTGGATGGCGAAGTGGTGATCACTGGTGGACGTAATATTGCAGACGAGTATTTTGACTTTGATCACGATTATAATTTTCGAGATAGGGACGTGTTGCTACTCGGCAAAACGAGCCGAACAGTTCAAACTTCTTTCAATGAATTTTGGAATCACCCATTGGCAGTCAACATAAAAGAAATAACAGACAAAGATATAAGGAATGTAAATAATGAAAACCGCTACGATGCACTTCACGAATATGCCTGCAACCCTGAAAATTTTTGGCCGCAGATTCGAGAAAAAATTTCGGACTTCCCAATAATATTTCATCAAATACAAGCATCGGGTGCACTCGTGTGGGTGGATAGTGTAGCCTTTGTTTCTGACGTTCCGGGTAAAAATGATAATACAAAAAGACTAGGACTAAGTGGGGGAGGTCTCTCTACCGATGCACTCATCGAATTGGTAAAGAATGCCAAGGAAAGTATCGACATTCAATCACCATACTTAATTACTTCCAAACTAAGTCAAGACCTTTTTCGAGAAGCCACAGAACGCGGCGTAAAAATACGTATCCTCACCAATAGTCTGGCTTCCACTGACAACCTAGAAGCCTTCAACGGTTACCAACGCAGCCGAAAGAAATTGCTAAAAACGGGTGTCCAAATTTATGAATGGAAACCAGATGCTGCCATTCGTTACAAAATCATGGCGGGCGATTTACAATCCAAATTAGACTTTACGCCGGTTTTCGGTTTTCACGCTAAGTCGATGGTCGTGGATGGAAAAATTGCGGTGGTGGGTACTTTTAACTTGGACCCTCGTTCGGCTAATTTGAATACGGAATGTATGGCGGTTATCTATTCTGAACAAGTTGCGGCAGATATGATGAAAGAAATAGAAGAAGAGTTTAAAGCGGAGAATGCTTGGCAGACTACTTTGGAGTATAATCCGGATAAGGAAGTTGGGGTGAAGAAGCGGCTTAAGAGTTGGACTCGAAAGGTGGTGCCTAAGGCTGTTTTGTGATGTGTCCGTTAACGTTGATTGGAACGCGGATTTGACGGATTAAACGGATTTTTTATGGTTAGCCGATCTTTGACGCGCGGTGTAGTGTGTAGTAGTAAGTAGTAGTAAAGGGGATGCAACACCAAATAAAAATGACGAATACTCCGCAGAGACATTCGTCATTTCACAAATCAAAAGAAAAAATCCGTCCTTATCCGTTCCATCCGTCTAATCCGTGTCCCAGTTAGAAGCGCTACGCATTCACCTTATAAGCCAAGCCCCGCTTCACCAACTCAGCAATAAACTCATTGTCTGCATTCACCGTCCGAGTAGGTGACTTCAGCTTTATCGTCTCTTTATTCACCTTGTCCATAAACATAAACTTCAGCTTATGCTCGCCCTTGTAAATATTACATAAGTTGTCAAACCAAATAACAAAGTCACGATCCATTTTGTCAATCGCAATTTTAACAAGAATAGATTCCGTTTTTTCTTTTCCAATACTTGCAAGCTGGCGTACCTCATCCAGTTTCAATTGAAACTCTTCACTATTATATCGTTGCTGATATTTTCCGGTAAGGTAGAGTACTTCTCCTGGTTCAAATAAGTGTTTAAATTTCTTGTAGTCTTCACTAAATAATGGAAACTCAATCGTTTCATTATAATCCTGAATGGCAAACAATCCCCATCCCGTACCTTTCTTACTGATACGATGATTGGCACTCACCACAATGGCAGCCACATTTACTTTCTGACCTTTATGTGCTTCTAATTTGTCTAATGTACAAGTCGTAAAGTGCTTTACTTCCATTTGATAATCATCAAGCGGATGGCCACTAATGTAAATTCCAGTTACCTCTTTTTCACGGGTTAGTTTTTCAATCAAGCTCCAGTGAACGGCTTTCTCAGGAATGTTTGGTGGTTGAATAAAGGCCTCTTCTGAATCACCAAATAAGGAATTGGTCGCCTGTGATTTTTGACTTTGATAAGCTTGACCATATTTTACTAGGTGCTCCAAGAAGGTATCGTATTTGCCGGAAGGCGAAAAGAAAGTAGCACGCGTTTCAATCTCAGGAAAGCAATCAAATGCACCACCTAATACCAGCGACTCCATTACACGCTTGTTGATCGAACTCAGGTTGAGTCGTTTCAGCATGTCGTAAATGGATTCGAATGGTCCGTTCTCTTCACGCTCTTCTAGGATGGCACCAACCGGCCCTTCACCCACACCTTTCAGTGCAGACATTCCAAATCGAACAGCACCTTCTTTATTTACTGAAAAGTCAGAATAAGATTCATTAATATCTGGTCCTAAAACGACTAGGTTCATACGCTTACATTCACGTAGGAAGAAAGTAACTTTAGTAATATCACTTCTATTATGTGTGAGTACCGATGCCATAAATTCGGCAGGGTAGTGGGCTTTTAAATAGGCAGTCTGGAATGCAATAAAGGCATAGCAGGTTGAGTGTGACTTGTTGAAGGCATAGGATGCAAAGGCCTCCCAATCTTTCCAAATTTTTCCGACTACTTCACCTTCGTGACCATTCGCTTTACAGCCTTCTTCAAACTTAGGCCACATCTCATCAATCAACTTCTTCTTTTTCTTCCCCATCGCTTTACGCAACATATCCGCCTCACCTTTGGTAAAGTTTGCTAGTTTTTGCGAAAGCAACATTACTTGCTCCTGATAAACGGTAATACCATAAGTTTCTGCCAAATATTCTTCCATTGCTGGAAGGTCATATTGGATAGGTTCGCGACCATGTCTACGTGCAACGAAGTTTGGAATATAAGCAAGCGGGCCAGGACGATACAAGGCGTTCATCGCAATAAGGTCTTCAAACTTGTCAGGTTCGAGTTCCTTCATATAGCGTTGCATTCCTGCGGATTCGTATTGGAATATACCAACCGTATCACCACGTTGAAAAAGCTTATAGGTAAGTTCATCTTCAAGCGGAATCAAATCCGGATCGATGTCAACACCGTGTATGCGTTTGATTATTTTACAGGCATCTTTGATAATGGTCAGGGTTTTCAATCCCAAGAAATCCATTTTCAAAAGTCCTGCATCTTCCGCTACGGAGTTGTCAAACTGTGTGACCAGAAGATCGGAATCTTTGGCTACCGTTACCGGAACGTAGTTGGTAATGTCACCCGGTGTGATAATAACTCCGCAGGCATGTATTCCCGTGTTTCGAATCGAGCCTTCCAGTTTTTTTGCCGTACGAATCACTTCACCAGCCATGTCATCACCTTCTGATAAGGCTCTAAATTGATAAGCTTTTTCTTTGTCCTCAGAATTCATTTTGCTTTTCAGCCCCGGATCTATATCGCCATCTGCCAAAACTTTTTTGAGAGAGGCACCCAACTGAAGTGGAAATGTTTTTGCAATTTTGTCTACCTCTTGGAGTGGTACATCGAGTACACGTCCTACGTCACGTATGGAAGACTTTGCTGCCATGGAACCGTAGGTGATAATTTGTGCCACCTGATTACGGCCATATTTTTCAATTACATAATCAATAACTTTGGCTCGACCCACATCATCAAAATCAATATCAATATCGGGCATGGACACACGTTCCGGATTCAGGAAACGCTCAAAAAGTAGATCGTACTTGATTGGGTCTACGTTGGTGATACCATTGCAGTAGGCTACAGCCGATCCTGCTGCTGATCCACGACCAGGTCCAACGGCCACGCCCATTTCACGAGCCGTGGAGGTGAAATCTTGTACAATCAAAAAGTAACCAGGATAACCTGACTTACGAATAACGTCCAACTCAAAGTCGAGTCGTTCTGCAATGGCAGGTGTGATGGTGTCATATCGTTTTTGAGCACCTTGATAAGTAAGGTGTCGGAGATAATCATCTTGTGTTTTAAATTTATCGGGGAGTGGAAAATTAGGAAGTAGTACATCACGTGCTAGGTCCATGCCATCAATCTTGTCGTAGATTTCCATGGTGTTCGCAATCGCTTCGGGCACGTCAGTGAAAATCGAATTCATCTCCGCCTGCGTCTTAAAGTAAAAATCCGAACTTGGAAATTTGAAACGTTTTTCGTTGTCAATAGTACTAGCCGTGTTAATACAAAGCAAGATATCGTGTGGCGCAAAATCTTCTTCTTCTACGTAATGAGAATCATTGGTTGCAATAATTTTTACCTCATGCTTTCTTGCTAGACGGATGAGTTCCTGATTGATGTCTTCTTGGCTTACGCCCAAACCGTCGATGTTCTCTAGTCCGCGGTGACGTTGTAACTCTATATAAAAATCCTTACCAAAGAGGTCGAGCCACCATTTCAAGGCGGTCTCTGCTTCTTCTAATTTTCCTCTTAGGATCAACTGAGGAATTTCTGCCCCAAGGCAACAACTCGTTGCAATAAGTCCTTTTGAATATTTTAGCAATAGCTCTTTATCAATACGTGGAAACTTGGAGTAAAGCCCTTCGATAAATCCTAGCGAACATAGCTTAATTAAGTTTTCGTATCCCTCTCTATTTTTTGCCAAAAGGAGTTGGTGGAAACGTTTATCTTTTTCTCCTTTTGCGCGGGAGAAGGATTTGATGTGTCGATCTTTTACCAAATAGAATTCACAACCCACCATAGGTTTGAGCCCTCGTTTGTTGGCTTCCCGTACAAATTTAAAAGCACCAAACATGTTTCCATGATCGGTCAATGCAACTCCTTTTTGACCATCTGCAACGGCCTTGTCCATCATGGTACCGATTTCGGCAGCACCATCGAGTAGGGAATATTGAGTGTGGCAATGTAGGTGACAGTATTCTGGCATTGGATTGTATTTTTATGAACTCAGACAAATATTAAGAGGCGACAGCGTTTAAAGTTTAAGGTTCTTTGACAAATCCAGTGGTAGAATCCAATGATAATAAGTTTAATAACCTTATTGCTTTCAATCAAATAAAGTATCAAAATAGATCTGAAATCTATTGATAAATTGATAGCCTCTTGTACTTGTGTAGTGTGAATGTAGTTTTTCTCTGCTGTGGTAAGAAACTGATTTTCTACGACTTATAGAACTTCTTAAAAGATATGGAAAACAGGTCCCTTCTTACATTGGCAAGATAAGGAAAAATTGGGGAATGCACTTACTTAAATCCTCCGATTTAAACAAATAATGCAGGCCTTCTTGCCTTATTCACTTCCATATTTGTGATGTCAAATGAAAATAGCCTCAGCTTTTTAAAAGCAAAAAACCAAAATCAAATGAAAGAACTCCCAGTATTATCCCAACTAAAAAAAAGAGGAAGACCTGATTTGTTATGCCAAAGCTTATGAGCTTTGTTCTGGATTAGCAGTACCAGTATCTTACCTTAGCTAAAATAAAACCAAGAGGTTTTAATCGATAAATCTATTAGTCCTGATAAGTCTTGTTTATCCAGTCACCATCGTTTTGACCCAAATCAATACTGGTACAATCCCAACTAGAACTAGGGTAGCGACAAAGACGTCACGCAGGAAAAGTTTGTTGTCTCCGTCAAAGAAAAATTTGAAGAATATTGCGCTGAGTGAAAAGACCCAGAAAGCTAATGTCATGCAAATGTTCAAAATGAAAAATAGCCCGGTGTCTGCTTCAGATTGGCTGATAAAATAACTGCAAAAGTAAATGACTGGAGAGCAGAGCGCATAGATGAATGTGGGGTTTTTAATATCCATTCGGGGTGTTGCTTGTGTGCGCTTACCTATTTGGGCAAGGGTGTAGCCTAGTAGGGCTAGATAGGCGATGAGAATTATTCCTAGCATAATTTTGGTCGATTTGTATGTTCTTTTCGCTTAAGGTATGGAAAAATGAGGAGAGTTTGAAAAACTTGTGATTGGTTTTCGAAAGAACTAAAACAAGTATTTCATTAATTGGCATTAGGTAATTTTTTTACTTAGATTGTGGGTTCTGATTTAGAATCGTTACAAAACGATCAAAGCGCTCCATGTTTTCTTTATCTCCCAAACAGAAAGGACCCATATGAAATATACCTTACTACTTTTTACATTTCTAACGATTTCCCCTCTAATTGATAGTCTTTCGATTTTGCTCCAGCAGCATAGACTGGCTGATGACAAGATAGAAGCGTGTAATACACTTTTTGATATCGCTCGTGCCTACCAAATGGAAGGTGCTATGCCACAGGTGGATAGCGTACTTCAAATCCTAAAAGAAAAAGCTACGGAAATTGATTACAAAAAAGGCTTGGCAGAATACTATTATGAAATGGGGCGACAGCATTCAGGAGCAGGAGATCTCCCCGCGGCTTCTGAGTCTTTTGAATTTATTGCCAATAACTTGAAAGCTGATTTGGATGTTGATTATTTATCGAAAGTTTATAATTCAATATCTCAGCTCAACTATCAAATGGGGCAGGCAGATAAATGTATTGAATATTCAGATAAGTCGATGGCTCTTTTGGATAAAGTGAGTACAGATGTATTGAGAGCACATATTTTGCTGAAATCTGCGAATCGAGAAAATGCATTTGGCACAGATGAGGAGGCAGTTCGATTGGCTGAACGAGCCGTTCAATATTTTGGAGAGGCAAAAGATACGGCGGGTTTATTCTATGGGAATTTTAATATTGGATTGTACCTAAACGAATTGGGAGAGATGGATTCTGCTCTAGTTTATCATGAAAAAAACCTAGTAATGGCTAGGGAAGTAGGAAACGTAGAAGAAGAAATATATGCAATAGAAGAGATATCTAACACGCTTTTTAAGATGGGTAAAAATGAGGAGGCATTAGCCTATCTTAAAGAAGGAATAAAATTAGCGGAAACAGTTAATATTACTTGGTTTGTAGGAGCGCTTAATATTTTGAAGGGGAAAGTTTATGCTGCAAACAAGGACTATGATGCAGCCTTACTTGCCTTTCAAAAAGCACAAAAACTAGGAGAAGAAAATCAGATTTTGTCTTTGATAATTCCTGGGAGGGAAGGGGTACTCAGCGCATATATGGGAAAAAAAGATTTTAGAAATGCCTTAGTTATAGCTAAGGAAAGCTATGATGGTACTGTTGAGAAAAAAGAAATACAGGGGCAATGTCTAAACTTGGGACTTATGGCTGATTGTTATAACGGATTAGGTGAACATGCTAAAGCATTGGAGATACATCGTCAAGGTCTTTTATTAGCAAAGGCGAATAAGTTTGACTTTGTTTATGGGCAACTTTGTTTAGGATTGGTTAATGATTTTGAAATAATGGAAGAAGCTGACTCGATGTTGTTTTATGCAAAGGAAGCAAAGTCTAAACTGCTTGTGGACGAAGACCTAGAAAAACAGGTGAATCTTGAAGATGCACTTTATAGAAGTTATAAGCTCAAGGGGAATATGGAAGAGGCTCTTTCGCATCATGAAAAATTTATGAGTCTAAAAGATCAAATTTATTTAAAAAAATCGCAAGGATTTGTAGCTGAAGAAAGTGTAAAGCAAAACGTAGAAAAAATAGAAGAGGATAAGGAAAAGGCAGAACAAGCTGCTGCTTTATTGAGCGCTCGAAATAAAATGTTTGGGGCCATCGCTTTGGGCTTGTTGGGGATATTGTTGGTGGGCGGTTATCTGTTTGCTCAACTCAGAAAAACAAAACGAAAAATCGAATCCCAAAATGTTCAACTCCAACAACTCAATACCACCAAAGATAAATTTTTCGGCATCATCGCCCATGACATCCGTTCTCCAATCATTGCACTCAAGGGAGTTGGTAATTTAATGCAGCACTATCTTAAGAAAGATGACAAGCCAAAATTAGAACGACTAGCTTCCCGTGTAGATGGCACTGCGAGCCAATTAAATGGTTTACTCGATAATTTGTTGAATTGGGCGCTTCTACAGCAAGGCGTCATTCCTTATCACCCGCATGCCGTTTCTGTGAAAGAAACCAGCGAAGATGTACTGAAAATGTTTGAAAGTAATGCGGAGTCTAAAGGGGTTAGGCTGAAAGCAAATATAGATGAAGCAATAGAAGTACACGCAGATGAATCGGCTTTCAATACCATTCTTCGTAACCTTGTGAGCAACGCCATCAAATTTACGCCTAGGGGAGGAAGTGTTTCCTTGTCAACTGAGCTAAAGGACAATAAGGTCTTTATCAATGTGAATGACACTGGAACTGGAATTGCTGCTGAAAAAATATCAAGCTTATTCGAACTACAAAAGAAAAGTGAGCAAGGTACAGCAGGAGAGAAGGGAACCGGACTAGGACTAAGTCTAGTCAAAGAATTGGTCAAGCTCAATAAGGGGATGCTCAGTGTAGAATCTGTTGTGAATAAGGGATCGAAATTTAGTGTGGCTTTGCCTGCTGTGATGTAAGATTTTAGACTGAATTATTGTCTGCTAGGGTGAATTTAAGTGGATGTTTGTTGCATTTCTATTAAAATGATGCGAAATTTGTTTTTTTAGACGCATCTTGGCATCCAAATATTAGTATTTACGTAGACTCGAACAATGAATCCAATTCAATTAGGCATAGTAGAAGATGAAGATCTAATCAGAGAAAACCTAGAAGTTTTTTTTGAAACACAACCAGACGTAGACCTTGTCTTGGTTTCTGAATCGATGGAGGACTTTCTAAGAGACTTAGCTTCCATCGAAAACATTAATTGTTTATTACTTGATATTGGACTCCCAGGAATGTCTGGCCTTGAAGGAATTGAACACATCAAAAAAATAAAACCTGAACTTGATATTCTTATGCTTACTTCGTTTGAAGATTCTGAACGAATATTTAAAGCATTATCTAGCGGAGCACAAGGTTATATTTCAAAAAAGACACCACTAGTTAAGATTAAAGAAGCGGTGTACACCGTCATCCGAGGTGGTTCTTTCATGTCGCCAGCTATTGCTCGAAAAGTAGTGGAATATTTTACTCCAAAAGAAAAGGCTGTTTCTTCAAAACTCACTCCTCGTCAACTTGATATCGTAGAAGCAATTGTCGAAGGACTTAGTTATAAACTGGTAGCCGCTAAGCTTGATATTTCCATCGAGACCGTTCGCGATCACATCAAAAAGATTTACAAAAATCTAGAGATCAACTGTAAGATGGAATTAGTTCAAAAGCGATTGAACGGAGAAATATAACAATGCTTATGCCGGTGTCAAACGGCCAATTGGTAAGCCAACTGTAAATTGTGATCCCTGATTCAAAATACTTTTTACATCCAAAACTCCTTGATTTAAAATAGTTAATTCTTTTACCAAATTAAGTCCTAGTCCAGTTCCTTTTTCTCCTTCTGTTCCTTGCTCACTTTGCTTTTCAAAACTGAAAAGGCTGTCTAGCTTTTCTGCGGCAATACCAGTTCCTGTATCGTTGATGTTTATAAAAAGTTTATTGTCTTTTGTACTGCTACTGATCGTGACTTTCCCTCCTTTGGGAGTATACTTTATGGCATTACCAATAAGATTTCTCAAAATGGTGTTAAATGCAGACTCGTCAGCATAGACATCATCAGACTCATCAATGGTAGATTCTAGCAGCACTCCTTTGCTGATGGCATTGTTTTGAAACATTTCAAAAATGCCATCCGTCACTTCTTTTACAGATAGCTTTTGTGGATGATAGGGAATGACGCCTTGTTGGAGTAGTGCCCAGTTTAAAAGGTTGTCTAGTAAGTCACTCAATTGTTTAGCAGTATTGTCAATGCGAGTAGATAGGCGTTCGAGCTTTGGTCGATCATCTTTTTTGAGGTAGTGTAGCATCAAATTTCCAACACCACTCAATGCGATAATAGGGGTTCGGATATCATGTGCGATTATTCCAAAGAACTTGTCTTTGGTTGCGTTGAGTTGTTGGAGCTGGAGATTTTGCGATTCTACTTTTCGCTTTGTCTTCATGAGCTGCCGATATAAATAGCCTCCAATAAATAAGATACCAGCGAGTAAAGCTGCTAATGCGCCATACAATCTTTTTTGAGTAGCTAAGAGTGTGGCTTCTAATTCTGCCTGTTCCTTTTTCTTTTCTGCCTCGGCAGCTTCTCCTTTTGCTTCAACAACTCGTAAATTAGTTCGTTCTTTTTTCAAACTCTTTTTGCGCTCCTCTTCTTTTAATTCTTTTTGAAAGTCATTATAGCGTTCCAAATTGATTAAGGCCTTTTCGTAGTTTCCTTTCTCTTTTTCAATCTCGTAGAAAGTGTGTAAGATTTCGCGGGTTGTATTTTTGTTGTTTCTATCTTTAAAATGGTCATAAGCCAAATGGTTATAAAATTCAGCAGAATCTAATTGTCCGAGTTGTGTATAAGCTCTGGCCATACGAACGGCATGACTTACTTGGTGGCTTGGAACACCTAAGAGACGATGTAATTGAATGCTTTTTTTAGAACAATCTATAGTCTCCTGATACTTTTCGGCATTAAGACTTAAGAGTGCTTTGGATGCATAAGATGCTGCTATTAGGATAGTGTCATTAAGCTCGAGACTTATGTCAAGGGCTTTGTTCGAATACTTTTGTGCAGGGTCAAATTCATTGATGGCATCATACACATGTGCGAGATTGATTGCGGTAATACGGACACTACGTAGGGCTTTTTCTTCTTCATAAATGCTGATTGCTTTTTTTAAATATTGAATGGCTTCCTCATAATCCAAATTCTTATAAGAAAGAATGCCGAGCATATCATAATCATAAGCTTTAATTTCCTGGCCTCCATTGTTTGTAATTTTTTGTTTTACTGCGTCAATGGCTAGCTTCCAGTTTTGAAGATAGAAGTGAACATTAGAAACTAGGTCTAGTGATTTATTTTCAAGTGGTACGTTTTTTATTTCTTTTGCTAAATTTGTTGCACTATCGCAATAAATGACTGCTCTATTAAATTTGCTGGAACGATAAAAGTGAGCAGCTATGCTTTCGTACAAACTTGCAATGGCTAATTGACTTTCTCTAGTTTGTTTGAATGATTTAGCAAGCTTTAGGGCTTTGTATAAATAGTAACTATTACTATCCAGTTTGATCTTGTGTTTGTATATATCTCCAATTGCTTCATAGACTTCTACATGGAAGAGCTCAGCAGGATCTTGTTCCATCTCTTTCAAAATAGTA
Source organism: uncultured Saprospiraceae bacterium (assembly GCA_937921775.1). Classification (GTDB taxonomy): domain Bacteria; phylum Bacteroidota; class Bacteroidia; order Chitinophagales; family Saprospiraceae; genus CALGLS01. The sequence goes on along the minus strand of CAKZUK010000058.1, from coordinate 3,666 downwards.
GTATACCTATGCAGTGATTGGTCATAATCCTCATCATGATGATTGCTTGCCATGCAGAAAGAGGATTTATATTTAGATACCGGATCATTTAGACTTTCAGCAAGTTTCTGAGCTTTAGCACACCATTGGTCGCCATCCATTTGACCAAGCAAAAGGTATAAGTCCATCATTAAATTTTTTTCACTTAATGATTCTGCGATTGTAGTGGCTTCTTGTAAGGTGGCAGTTTGCTTTGGAATGTCATTCTGATCATAATAGTAATCAGCCTGCTGCATCAATAAATGAGCCTTTGTTAATTGGTCATTTTCTTGTACGATTAAGCGCTCAAGGCTATCAATACTAGTTTGGTGAATTGTTAGTTGGGCAGAAGCAAATAAAGAAAGGAGCAAAAAGAAAGAAAAAGTAATTGCGTTTTTCACGATCTAGTTGGTTTTTATTTAAAGAAGCTGTTTAAGGTTATTCTTCAAGTTTGCAGCTAAGTCATTGATCCCTAATACTTCAGCTATTTTTCGTCACCGTAGCTTTGGCTACGAAACTCTAAATGAGCTTCGTCTTTAGAATCAAGCACTTAGCTTCACTTCTGAAGAATAACTTTAAACAACTTCAAAAGTAGCGTGCAAAAAAAGTAACTAAAGTAGACAAATTTAAATCAAAAAACTCTAAGCTATCAACGATAGTCCTAAGTACCTTTACGAATGATTTAATTTTTGTTTACGTTTTTATCCTGATTGTTTTATTCCAAGCTTATGCTTTTATCTGATGAAAAAAAATCCGGAGTAGTCGAGAGTTGAAAATCAACTCCCGTCCACTGACTCTTATCAAGAGCAACCCGAATCTAAAACAACGGGATTGAATTTCATTCAAGTTGAAAAGTTTGCCTAGGTGCCCCCATTCAACATCTCGTTATTTAGTTCTTATAGAGGTGTTTTTTAATCTGAAAACGAAAGAAATGTAAAATGTAAAAGTGTTCGAAAATCGGGCCTTCCCAGAGTGATATGTCGTTCGTGGACAAAATTCTTACATCCTGCCTGGTGGCCTGTCTAGCTGCCAGATAGACTCGACAGGTTTTAAATTTTTCGGTTTTACATTTTACATTTCTACTAGTCTAATTAATATTTCCAATTCCCATTCCGCCTCAGAAGATCATTCTAATTCTAACTCTCATTCCCATTCTAATTCAATCACCGCTCATCCACCACAATCAATTTCACACTTCTCCGATCTTTCTTATACTTCGCAGTCAAAACATATACACCTCCCGCCAATTGACCCAAGTCAAAATGTTGGAAATATTCATTACTAGCTTCTAACTTATATTTTCGAATTCGTTTTCCACTGCTATCAGTAAGGTATAATTTTACATCTCCTGTTTGCTTCAGCTTCATATCCAACATCACCAAACCATTGGTCGGATTAGGGTATACATTGAAGTACTCAAAATATTTTCCATCAACAATAGTTGTATCCACTTCTGGAATATCATTTCTGAAATTGTGAACCGTAATCTCTTTCACAATCGTATCGGTACAAAAGTCAGTTGAAGCAATTAATGCTACATCGTAATAAGAAATTTCATTATTGATATCTTGTGGATAAAAGAACTCAGGATTCGCTTCTGTAGCCACTGAATTATTCTGATCATCAAATGACCAATTCCAACTATTCGGTTTCGGAAAGGAAACATCTACAAACTGTATCGTGTCACCATAGTTGACGGGCGTAGCTGCTAGAAAGTAAGCTTCAAATGGCTCCGGTGATTCGTCCAATTCATAATTAGCTTCAATTGTACAATCGTTTTGATCGCTTACCGTCACGGAATAATTTCCACCACTCAGATTGTTGATAACTGGTGTAGAACTACCATTCGACCAAACAAAAAGATAATCAGCTACACCACCCGTTACATCTAGACTGATCCAACCATCATTCTCTACTTTACAACCAGCTAGCTGTCTGCTTTCTGTGATCGTTAGCATATCTGGTTCGTCTACAACGGTCATTTGCTCACCTGTACAACCATCGCTATCTGTAATTGTCAGATTGTAAAAAGCAGCAGTAAGATCATTAAGATCTTCAGTCGTAGCACCATTGTCCCAGTTATAAGTCAATGGAGCAACTCCTCCAAAAACAGTTAGGTCAATCGTACCATCATCTCCACCAAAACAGTCAACATCCGTTGCTGAATATTCTGCAAATATTTGATCAGGTTCATTTAAGGTAATTAACTCAGGCTGGCTACAAGATCCAGATGTAATCGTGACCGTATAGTCACCACCAGTCAAGTTACTAATCGTTGCACCTACTTGTCCTGTACTCCAATTGTACTGATGAACAGGCTGCGGACCACCGTTTGAACTAACCGTAATCGCACCATCTGTATCTCCAAAACAATTTAGCTCAATGAAGCTAAAGCTAAAATTAATAATAGCTGGCTGCGTCAATGTAACTGAACTAATGCCTTCACAGCCAGAAGCATCTGTGACCGTAACTTCGTAGCTGCCTATTGGCAAATCGCTGATCGTTTCAGTGCTGCCACCATTATTCCAACTATAAGTAAATGGAGCTAAGCCACCAAATACATTCGCCGTAGCTGTACCATCATTTAATTCAAAGCAGGATAAATCCATTCCAGTTACATTTACATTTAAGTCGGATGAACTTCCAATAGTGAAACTTGCCGTTTCAGAACAATTGTTGGCATCCATGACGGTTACCATATAGTCACCTACTGCCAAGTTACTTAGGTCTTCTGTAGTTTCGCCATTGTCCCAGACAAAAGTATAAGCACCAGTTCCTCCACTAATAGTCAAGTCAATCGAACCATTGTCAGTTCCGCTACAACTTATATTGTTGACCGTACTTACAATGTCAACGGCAGTCGGTTCATCAATCATTATTTCTACCACTTCCATACAAGGTCCGCTAGTTATAGTTGCGATGTAATTCCCTGCAGGAAGGTTGTTAATCGTTTCTCCAATTTGTCCAGTATTCCAGTTGACAATGTAGCTTCCTCCAGTATTTACCGTAAGGCTAATACTAGCTGTCATCGCTCCATTACAGTCGATAGGAGTGCTTGTGTTGCTGACCGAAATACCTGTTCCATTACTGGTGATTTCTACCGTTTCAGTATTGCTACAGTTATTTGCATCGGTGACGGTTACCGTATAAAATCCTGCAGTAAGATCCACAATGTTCATGTCAGTACTTCCTGTACTCCATAGATAAGAATAGCTGCCAGTTCCTCCAGTTGGGTTTGTACTTGCAGTTCCAAATGGGGTACTACAGTCAATATTTGTTACTATTGTATTTATCGTTATTGCATCTGCTTGACTAATCGTAATGGTGCTGATATCCTGACAGTTATTTGCGTCAGCAACAGTCACCACATAATCGCCAGCTGATAGATTGCTAATGCTAGTACCGTTATCGCTGTTACTCCAAGTGTAAGTCAATGTACCCGTTCCGCCACTTGCAGCTACTGTAATAGCTCCTGTGTTTTCACCATTACAATTTACATTTGTTATCGTTGGATTGGGATCCAAAACAGGTCCATTACTGTTGCCAATTGAAGCAGTAGCTGTATTGGTACAACCCGTAGCATCAGTGACCGTAACGATATAACTATCAGCGGCTAAGTTTGAAATATTAGGATCGGTACTCGCATCA
>CAKZUK010000057.1 GCA_937921775.1 uncultured Saprospiraceae bacterium | reverse complement strand
AAGTTCTTCAGGTAAATAAATGTAATCTCCTTTTTTGAATATCCGCTGAGCATGAGTTCCCTTCGAATCTCCCAATTTTTTTGGACAGAAAATACCTGTTACATCTATGTTTTCTAAATACCAAAATGCTTGATCACTCATGTCTATTAATTTTGTCGAATATCATTATATCAGTTTCAGTGGCAGTTTCAATGAGCCTATAGTGCTGGTGACTTCGAAATTCAAAACTTTATTTTCTTTACACACTTTTACAAGTATGTCTTGTAAGTAATGTACAGAATTATCTAAATAATTTGGTCCCCTTACTTAGCACCGCTCATTAGTTTTAGTTTAATTACGCTATATGATGGGGGATGATACCAACCATTAGAATCGATTGGCCTAGTAACTAGTGTAAATTTACTGAGTAAAGCAAAAAACAGAGATTACGACTGATATGTTTAATTTAAAGGCTTAAACCTATTCAAATTGTCTTTGACTGTGCAATTGAGAGGGTGAATGCAGTAGGAAGTTCCTTTACTCTTTGGAGAAATGACCAGCGGTCATTCTCCCTCTAATCTTAAATCGAAACGCTCTCTGAAATCATCCAACAGCGGATTGATCGCTCGCATCTGACTGTATTTCTCCTTATCGTTGATCGGTCGCTTAGGCTTTTTTGTCATGTCTTGAGGCGCCATAGTTGAATCAACCTCCACGTTTAAGACCAGCTTAGAGTTTCGAAGTTCTTTTCTTAAAAATGGCATCAATTCCAGTTCTTCCTGTATCATCGACTTTGACATCCTACTTCCTACAGAAACAGTTATATTACTACCTTCCACCTTAAAAGCTACTCTTTTTAAAGCAACCTTTACCGATTGTGATTTCATTTGATTTAAAAATGCCATCCAGGCCGCCTCTACATCTTCGTGTGTCAGATTCTCTTGATTTACATATTGAGCAGCTTCATTATCTACCTCTTCTTCCAACTCATCTAGACTCGGCAATTTGGTCATCTTCATAGCTGAACCGGTCTGCACATCAGGTTTTAAGTTTTGTACTGATGGCATATTGATGGGCTTAGCGGGGCTAGCTGGAGGAGGACTTGCTACCTTTTTTTCTTCCTGTCCAGAAGGGTTCAATGGTACTTCTGGCTCTCGAACATTCTGAACAGGTATAGATGCTTCGTAAGTCACCTCTTTTTCTGCTATCGTAGTTTTGGGCTGAGACACAGTTGAAGTAGTCGTTATGGCTGCCGAAGCTCTTCTTTCTACTACAACAGATGGGCTTTTAAACGCCGCTACTGCTCTATTGATATAAGCCATTTTGATCAATGCCATTTCAACATGTAGGCGTTTGTTCCGCGCCATGCGATAGTTGACATCGCAATCATTTCCGATATCAAGCGCAGTCAGTAAAAAAGCAGCTGGAGCTTTAGACGCTTGCGTTTTGTACAAGGCTTTCAACTCATCACTTACTTGTAGTAAACCCAGTGTTTGCTCATCTTTACAAACCAACAAATTACGCATGTGCTCTGCCAATCCCATTACAAAAGTATCTTCTTCAAATCCTTTTCGCAAAACGTCATCGAAAATAACCATCACCTGTGCCAGATCTTCTACCATCAAAGCATCTACTACTTTGAAAAAATAATCATAGTCGAGCACGTTCAAACTTTCGATAACTGACTTGTAAGTCAGTGTCCGATTGCCTCCTTCATCTATATTTAGAGAGCTAACAATTCGGTCAAAAATGGACAAGGAATCTCTAAGTGCACCATCTGCCTTTTGGCCAATGATGTGCAAAGCATCTTTCTCCGCTGTGATATTTTCTTGCTTACAAATCTCCTGCAAGTGACTAACCATAGCTGGCACCTGAATTCGACGGAAGTCAAAAATTTGACAACGCGAAAGTATGGTTGGTATAATTTTATGTTTTTCGGTCGTAGCCAAAATAAAGATGGCGTAGGGTGGAGGCTCCTCCAATGTTTTCAGAAAGGCGTTGAAGGCCTGCTGAGAAAGCATATGCACCTCATCTATGATAAAGACCTTGTATTGGCCTTGCTGTGGCTGAAAACGTACCTGCTCGATCAGCGCACGGATGTGATCCACAGAGTTATTAGAGGCTGCATCTAATTCGGTAATATTGAAGGAAGCATTGTCATTAAAGGATTGGCAAGAACCACAAGTATTACATGCTTCGTGATCTTCCCCTAAGTTTTGACAATTTAGCACTTTGGCTAGTATTCGCGCGCAGGTCGTTTTACCTACTCCACGTGGCCCACAAAATAGGAATGCATGCGCCAACTTATCATTCTGCAAGGCATTTTTAAGCGTTTGAGAGACGTGCTCCTGACCCACTACTTCGTCAAAACGAACGGGTCTATATTTACGTGCTGATACTACAAAGTTACTCATAGCCTAAAGGTACGAAATGCTGAGTAAAAGTCTGAAAGAATTAGAATTAGAGTATGAATTAGAATGTGAATGTTAAAGTCCTCCTTAAAGTGAGTCCAAATGTATCAATCGCTCACTTTGAAATTAGCTCATAAAAGGTGGCGCTTAGCCAAATTTAGTGCGTAATGGATTACTAAGATGTGATGTTATTACTATTATTAGCTAATCTCCGAACTCGGGATACTATATTTTTCGCGATAAGGTGCTTAGTACACTGTGTATTAAGTGGCCTGAGTGAACTCAGTGTTTAAAAATACGTTAGAAGGGAAACCCACTAGGTTTGACGAAGATCCTAAAAGGTATTAAAAAGAGCCTGAAATCGCAAATTACGATTACAAGCTCTTCTCTTTTTTTGATTGGTAAGTATAGTTAATGAGAAATGAAAAACCTCAGTCGACCGAGAAACTCCACGATAAAGGACACTTACAAATCCCTGCTCCAACTTGCAACTACTTCAACAGCAGCTTAGAAGAACCAACATTACCTTTAGCATCTTCAATTTGCAACAAGTACAATCCTCCAGGCAAATGCGCTACATCAAGGCGACTAGTCAAACCAACATCAATAGTTGTCTCTAATAAAACCTTTCCAGTCACACTCATCAAAGACAGTTGGTAGCTAGACGCAGTTTCAGTCGTCAATATCACGTCAATATATTCATCCGCAGGAATTGGGTTAATTTCTAATGACACACCTGGCAGAACAGATTCTATTGAACCAATAATTACATCTACTTCAGAGCTCACTGTATTGGTAAAACAATCGTTGCTGATCGTTAACGTTACATCATAAATTCCGACCGTTTGATAAATGTGTGATGGATCCTCTTCCGTACTTGTTTCACCATCACCAAAGTCCCAAAGATAAGTCGTACCATTGGTGCTGTTATTATCAAACTCTATGACATGGCCATTTTCTAACCAAGTAAAATCTGCACTGATTAGCATATTTGTTTGTATCGTCACATTTGCCATTATACCTTGACTCAAATTGTAGTATGATCCGCTCGCTGAGTTTTCCAACTTCATTGCACGAACCATGTATTCGTATTCTGTTTGAAAATTCAGACAAGGGTCAGTATAAGTCGTTGCGGTCACCAGTTCTTCATTAAGACGCTCGAAGTAATCATCACCAGCTACCTTTCGGTAAACGTGATAGCCCATTACATCATCAGTAGAAGCAGTCCAACTCAACATGGCGTTTGCATTGTCTTCTACCGCAGTCATATCCGTAATAGGAGCCACGACGTGCATCCTCAAGGAAGGGTCACCCATCAAAGCAATGTGAATCAAACGACCACCATAAGTAGTATCTTGCACCCAATCCGTCGCTGTATTTTGACTGAGCAAAACACCATAGCCGATGTTTTCACCAAGGGCCATATGTTGGAATTGAAATTTTGGCCGACCAGCCCATACATTAGTCAATGTTGAACCAGAAGCTAGCGCTGAGCGCAACAGATTATCTTGCGAATCCCAGTCGCCAAAGTAACTACCAAAAAGCATGGCAAATACTGTTTGCAATGGATTAGCTGCTAAATCTGCCGTAGTCGTTACACCACTACAACTGGTATACGAACCGCCGCCACAGCCATAAGACCACAAATAAGCATCTGTATTTAATGTTGTATAATCTTCTTCGTAGATTTCATCTGCACCAAACATGTTGGTAAAATTTCGGTAAGCGCTTTGTGCAAAACCTTCTGGCAATCCTGCGAAGTTATTTTCAAGAAGACCTCTGTAAGGCATTGTAAATTCTTTGTGACGAAATTCGTGATTCTTGTTTAGGTAGTTTTGTAACAAGGTCATTTCATCATCTGCGAAAGCCGGCAAATTATGAAAATCAATTCGTCCAACTTGAAGTTCTATATCAGATGGAATAAAGCTCTGATCATATTTTCCATCGCTAGGTACATTATGATGTCGGCTTTGTGTCCCCAGACTATTATTAATCGACTGATCCGTCCATACGCCATTCATATCCCCATAATAAACATCCGCAGGCCAGGCACCTTGATGATCTTCGTGACCATCCGGATACAATTCACCAGAGTATGGAACGGGTATGTGCCCCAATAATAAAACGGCCTTTACATTATCTGAATCAGCCTCGTAAATGTCAACGATGTTTGCTTTTACATCAGTCACTGCGTCTGTTGGACTTACGTCAAAACGCTCTACAGCCCAACCATCTCCTCGGATATCGTTGATCAATTGTTCGATTCCTGTTGAAAGTGCGGTAGCATGAGTTTCATCAACGACAAGAATCATTTTACCACGTTGCTCTACAGCTTCTATCTCAAAACCTGCGTTGATACTCCCCTCCCCTTTTATCGGTGCATTTTTTACAATTCTATATTCGTAACTAACACCAGCGTCCACATTGGTATCTTCATAAGTGTTTGTTGGATAATCAACAGTTGCGATGACGAAGCCCCAGCTGGCGGTTCCTTTTACTCGGCGGTAAAGTTGAAAGTTCCAGGCTGGTTGACTGACCCAATTGAGATGAATCGTTCCTGGGGAACTCTCCACATCGGCAGTTACCTGAACGGAGCGTTCGAGCGCCCAATCTTGCGCTTGTGTATTGGAAAAACATAGAAAAACAAAGAAGATCAGTAGAATCTGTCTCATGGGTGAAAAGTTTAAGTGATTAGATTAAGTACATCGACAAAAGCATGTCCAAGTACTTACAGTTTTTTGAAGGTGCTATATCAAAGATAATACTTTTTTGATATGTAATAATTGTGCCGAAAATGGGGTATCTATCTAGACTAGTCTCTCAATAAAAAAACCTGACACCAAAGCGAGGTATCAGGTTTTCCATTCACGTATAACTAAAGGATTGTTACACGTTCAAATCATTCTTATTTATCTTTTCACAAAACGAAGCATTTTAGAATTACCATCCTGAAGTGTACGAAGTACATACACACCAGTGCTCAATTCTGGCAAATCAATATTAATAGCAGTCTCGCCACGACTTACATTCATCACTTGTGTTGTCACCAAACGTCCCTGCACATCAATGATTTCTATCTGAACACTACCTTTATTTATAGTAGTATAATTAAGGTTAATAAAATCATTACTAACTGGATTCGGACTAACCGAAATAGCAACATCGTCTGTAAATTCTACCGCTACTATTTTACCCGTTTCGTTACGAGTACCATCTAAATCGAATTGAGCTAAGCGATAGTAATTTATTCCACGATTTGGTTTAGTATCATATGCAAAATACTCTGCTACTTTTTCAGAAGTACCTAAACCTACTACTTCTTGTAAGGGTTCAAATTTATCTCCATCAGTAGAGCGTTCTATTAAGAAGTAATCATTATTTTCTTCACTTGCTGTCAACCATTCTAAAGCCACAGCTTCCCCATCTTTTCTTCCGTTGAAAGAAATTAATTCAACAGGTAAACCTCCAATAATATCGAGACCGTAATCTTCTGTTTCGCTGAAAGCCATATACGTACATGGGTCAGTCACCATACCTGTTCCCTCGGAAGCAGTTCTTATCCGCATGGTAGTTTTACCAGTGATAGAGGTCGCAGGTATTACTATATTCTGACTTACCGTTGCTCCACCTACTGCAGTAGCTTGATAGACCATTTCTCCAGCGTCTCCAAAATCTCCATCTTGATTCACATCAATCCAAACCGTTACAAACTGAGGGAAATATGAGCCTGATGGAGGAGTATTCAATTGAAAGTTTGCAGTAAATGCATAAGTCTGCCCAGCCGTTACAGGAGCACAAAATGTAGGGGTAAAAACAGATAAAGGACCATTACAACCATTCGCTGGATTATCAATTAAGGCTCCACCAAAAGTAAAGTTATGAATTGCAACTCCTATGCTAGAGGTCGTACAGCTATTTGACTGATGAGTTGGAGTACAATATACTAAACCAACAGTAATGGAAGCTGTATTACTATATGCATTACAATCATCATTAGAAGCTTTCACTCTATATTCGTAAGTGGTATTTGAACTAGTGGTATTATCTGTATAAGTAGCAAGGTCTGCGGCTACAGCTCCAAATTCAAGTGGCTGGAATGTAGTACCTCCGTCAGAAGATCGCTCAATTAGAAAGCCTGTTTCATTTCCAGAGTTATCTGTCCAATTTAAATCAACACCATAAGAGTTGTTTAGCGTTGCCGTTAATCCACTAGGATCTGCAACGGCAGGTGCTGCACAATTATCCATATCATAAGCGGTATGCGTAAGTCTGGTGGCCAATCCTCCCATAATTCGAGTGTACTGCTCTGGCGTAAATATACCTCCACAGCCATCAGAGTAGTAAGACATGATGTTATCAAGGTCTGGAGAATAAGTGTTGCCATGAATATCTTGGGTAGAGTTTCCATCATTCACAAAGTTGCAAGAACCGTCGTTACTACCATTTGGGTCAGCTTCTGTATCGCAAAGCAAATCACCTGCAGTACCGCAGTTAGAGTTGGCTCCTGAACGCGGCACATATTCTGTACCTGCTGCCGTATTCCCATTCGTTGTGCTATTATGTGTATGGAATAAGTTGAAATAATGACCTAGCTCATGTACGAAAGTTCCATTGCTATTACCAGTTGCAGTACAATCATTATCCATGATAATACGATTTCCAGTTGCTGAATCAAATGGATATCTAGCATAACCACAAGCTGCTCCATTATTGGTCGTAACTGAATTTGCAAAATAAACATTGATTCCGTCAGTTGATTGATTACCTGCAGCCATAGCTGTTTCTTCATTTGAATGCAAATCATACCAATCGGTATTATCGATATAATTAACTGAGCAGATGTAAAATTCTATCCCCGCTTCTAGGTAATGAAAGTTTGCATAAGCAATAGCAGTATTGATATCACTAATAGGTAAGCCAGC
>CAKZUK010000056.1 GCA_937921775.1 uncultured Saprospiraceae bacterium | reverse complement strand
CAAATGATTTGTGGTTCAATCAATGCTTCAGCTACTTCGATCTCTAGTTGATTCGCATCTATGCAATTACCTGAACCTAGCGTATAAGTGATCGTGTTTGTACCAAGTGTTGCTTGTGATGGGTCAAAGGTTCCATTCACGGCGTCTATGATTCCGGGGCCTGACCAAAGACCTCCTGCTTCTGAACTTTGCAAAGTGATTGTTCCTTCATTTGCACAAAGCGGGTTTACTTCTTGCAATTGGATAGTAATGATAGGACAGTCTTCTGTGATACAGCTGCTTTCTGAAATAGATGGTCCGCAATTTCCAGCACCATATGCCAATATTGTAACACTGACTTCTTCGCCAGCTTGTAGATTTGAAAACTCGATACTGGTTTGATTTGTCGACACACCATTCACTATATATTCTATTGCACCAGGAACAGATGTCCAGCTAAAGATAACTCCATCGACACTACTTTCACAAGAGATCACTGGAGCCATAAGCGGCTCTTCTACCCAGATACTATGGGTCTCAAAATACTCACAGTTCTGAAAAACAACGGTGTAGCTTACATCATTCCAGCCGGGTACTGCATCAACTGGATCAAAGAATCCAAAGATGGTATCAATTATACAAGAACCACTAAAGACACCTCCTTGAGGCCAAGCAAATAATTGATCAATTACACCATCCTGACAGGCGTATTCTATTCCTGAAATCTGAATATCCAAGTCAGGGCATTCTAAACTGCTGCAGGTAAACGTTTCGATACTAGTCCCACAAGGACCACCATCAATAGCTTCTACTGTGATCGTAATATCTTCTCCAGGATTTAAGTTGTTGACCAAAAAAGAAGTTTCATTTTGCGCTACTCCATTTACAAGATAATAGCTAACTCCCGAAATCGCATCCCATGAAAAATCAATGGCATTCACGTCAGGAAAGCAAGAAATATTTAATGGCGCTGGTGTATCGGTGATTATTTCTACTTGAAAAACTTCTGAACCTTCACAAGCGTTTGAATCGATATAATCATACGTTATTGTATGAAAACCGGATGAAAGGTTGGAAGGATAAACACATCCATTGACATCAGCCACACCTCCCCAAACACCGCCTTCTGGCTGACCATTATAACAAACAACTGGCTCAGTATCGCAGGCAACTGGAGGACCAAAAATGTAAACATATGGATTGGGATAGACATTTATTGTTTCTGACCCGACATCGGGAAAACAATTGAACTGGGCATCCGTAACGGTGACAGTATAAGTTCCAGGGTTTACCACTTCAATAAAATAACTACTTTCTCCGGTGCTCCATTCATAAATATAATCCCCTGAGCCACCATAAGTATTGGCAAAAATAAATACCCCTCCTCCTAATTCACTTTCACAAACTGCGTCAACAGGACCTTGAACATCTACGGTTAGCTGTGGTATTACCTCAACCGTACCTATGCCTTCGCCTGTACAACCATTCACGTCTGTAACGATAACTGAATAAGTCGTCACGCCTACAGGCGGACAAACAGTAATGGACGGTTGATCAGACTGTCCTGTATTCCATACACAACCTGCATAAGGGCTGTTAGAAACAATCTCTGCAATCACCTCTACGCAATCGCCTTCACAAATTGGGCTAAAACTAAAAACCTCGATTTCGATTTCAGGATTGATCGTTACTGCGAAAGTATAGGTGAATCCAATACAACCTTGATCGCAGGTTGGAGTTACATAATAATATACGGTTACTGGTACCCCTGAATTGTTAGTCAACACATCAGAGATGGTGGTACCTGATCCAGCAGTAGCTCCATTTGAATTTGATGAAACCGTCCACTCGAAAGTAGTAATTGGGTCCATATCAGAAGTAAGTTCTACTTCGAATAAATCACCAGAGCAAATCTCAAAGTCGAAGTCTATGTTGGTGAGGATTGGCTCTTCACAGCAGTTTCTTGTAAACTCATATTCCCAAGGTTCATCTGATTCGCAACCCGCTTGTGGCCAGCCCCCCGTTTCACCATCACCAAAGGTTCGGAATGAAATTTCACAGAGGGTTTGTCCTAGTTCTGTACAAACGACTACAGCCTCGAAGCAAACCTCCCATTCCATGCCGTTTTCGTCGGAGCAAGTTAGGCCATCGCCCCAAGTACAATTGGGGTTTGAAGGATCATTACAAATAGAACTTGAGCCAAGGTTATAAATATAAAACCATCCAGCTCCTACAGGTTCGTAGGGCATGTAATAACCATCTGGAATGTCATTATAGGTGGCTACTCCATCAGGAAACCATTGCCAAATTCCTGTATTGGAATTATTGCTAAAGTTGGTAATGTACACACCAGGTTCGCCTTCTTGAGTTTGATCTACTGGGACAATGCAATCTCCAAAGTCGGGCACCAATCCGTGTAGCCATTGGCAGTTATTAGTGCTAGTAGAAGAATTGAAGTTATTGACTTTAAAGCAAATAACGAGGGCATTATTACCTTGACAATCTCCTGCGTTCAAAGAATCATTCTTTGTAACATTGTAAGCCAATATTTCACTATCTGTATTACAATTAGAAGCTACAAAGCTGGATTGAATGGTATTACCAAGTGGCTTTTCGTACGAACTTGTCGTATTGTATAGGTTGATTTCTACTTCTGTTTGTCCACCATTGAGGGACTTGGTTTCTGTTTCCAGCAATTCTAGTTGTTGTGCATTTGTGTTTTGCACAAAGCAGCTTCCAATTAACAAAAGGAGGAGGATACAATTTTTTAGTTGGTTTGCTACAAGAGCGTTTTTGATTTCGGTGATTCTTAATTTCATAATTTAGCTTTAGACAGTAGCTACTGGGATTAGTCAGTAATTACCTTGTTTGTTAATTAAGAATCGGATAACATTTAAATGTGCTGACAGCGTAATTCTATCAAGCATAGTGGGATAACTGTTTTTTGGCAAGAAGCAAGTGCAACATACAAAAGCGTGATGCTGTTTGGTGCAACTATTGAAAACTTACAGTCTTATTAATATGATAACTTTGGAAAGGATAAGTAATGTACAGGATTAAACTTGCCTTATTACTTAATTAAGTCAAATATAGAGGATTTTTAATTTAAAAGAAAGGGCTTGAGGTATTTTTTTAATATTAGATTTGAAAATTGATATATTGAGGAGTCGACTGATAGAAGTTTAAACACACAACACTCACATAGGCGGCTTTCTGAGATGAAACCTAATGATGAGTTTTTAGTATTTGTATAAAATTTAGCCTATTTAAAAATGGAAAAAATAGAATATCGAAAAGCAAGACTAGAGGATCTTCCGATTCTTTATGAATTTGAGCAACAGATAATTGTTACTGAACGGCCGTTTGATCCGACTTTGAAACCGGGGCATATTAATTATTATGACCTAAGGGCAAAGATTTTGGAAGAAACATCGGAGGTCATTGTTGGGATGAGTGGTGATGAGGTGATTTGTTCGGGATATGCTAGTATTAAAACGCCGGAGCCTTATTTGGATTTTGATCGATATGCGTACATGGGCTTTATGTATGTGCGACCGGAGCATCGAGGTAAGGGAGTAATTCGTGGATTAATTGTCAAATTGGAAGAATGGGCTTTGTCGCAAAGTATCAATGAGGTGCGACTAGAAGTTTATGATGATAATGCTGGCGCGCTTCGGGCATATGAAAAGGCTGGGTTTAAGCGACATATGGTGGTAATGAGGCGAAGAATTAAAATATGAATGTCAATTAGAACTTGTTAAGTCTAGCTGTTCAGCTTGTCTGGCGGCGCTCTGCAATCGCGAGTTATTCTAATTCCTAACGAATGAGTGAGATGTCACCGTGGGCTTTTTCTAATTTGCTTTCATTTCCTGAAAGCCGGTATTGATATTTATAAATGTAAACATCGGAAGGCAAAACACTTCCTTTATAGGTACCATTCCAAGCCAGTGCTGCATCTGTGCTTTGAAATACCTGCTGCCCCCAACGATTATAAATTTGTAATTGAAAATCCGATACAAGGCAGTCCGTTAGAATTTTAAAATCATCATTGATGCCATCTGCATCAGGTGTAAAGGCATTGGGTACTTCCAGTAGACAAGGGCAGTCATCTATATTAACTTCAACGAATCGCTCTACTGACTGATTACATTTTTCGATAAGAACGGAATAGGTTCCAGATGTTGTCACTTGAAATATTGGAGCAGTAGATCCATCCTGCCAAAGATAAGTAGCTCCAGTTAAGCTAAAGTCTAAAACTAAATCGTCCTGCAAGCAAACTGTTGTATCATTTATTTCTGGAGGAAAATCAATACTTATATTTTCGCAAAGGCGCCCCCCTATCAGATCGACATTTGTTTCTTCGAGATCAACATCTACTACTTCAAAATTGATATTCCCGACAGAAATACTCTTTGGAGAAACACTTATAATCTTGATGGTATCCTGATTAAAATTATCTTGGTCATTGCATTGGAGTTCGAAATTGGAATTGGTTTGTCCAATTAGTATGGTATCACGATTGGTGCCACTGAACGATGCGAAAGCAATAGACTCCTCATTACTTAAGGTAAAATTAAAAGCAATCGAACTGGCAACTCCATTGATTGAACTTATGATTTGGTTGGAAAGTTGAGTTCCTTCATCTGAGAATTCGATAAGACAGATATGATACTCATCTGAATTATTTTCGTCTATGACAACATCTTGAACGATGAAATTTCCGTTAGCTAGCTGCTTGATTTTTGGGCGACCACTAGCTTGAAAACCAGGAGAAACCCAAACTAGGTTTCCATCAAAATCCAATTTATAGAGAAAGCTAGCTTCTGAAGAAGCGCCTAATCGATAAGAAACAGCAACATAACCATCATCTACCTCCAGTGGGCGGGAGGAGTAGTATGTTCCAAAATATTGGTTCGCCCATTCTAGGTTTCCTGATGCGTTAATTTTATAAATATTTTGTCCCATTCTTGCTAGGACAGCTCCGTCACTACATGCTAGTCCCCTGCCCCATATTCCAGCTTCCATGTAAGTTTTGGAGGAGAGGATATTCCCTGAGGTATCAAGTCTAAGTATGAAATTGAATGGAAAGGTGCCTCCAAGATAGCTGGCACCGAAGAGCATCAGGTTTCCATCATTTGTAATTTGGAGTGAATAATTATAATCGTTTAATGGCTTGGTGTAAAGCTTAAAAAAGCTTTGACTACCATCTGGGTTTAATTTTAGTAAGAAAGTATTTCTGTCATCGGAACTTTCAAAGTAGTAGCCGGCTAAGTAGAAAAAGCCGTCATTACTTTTGACCATTTCTGTGAGTTCCATGTTTTGACCTGGGACGGAAAATCGTTTTGCAGATATGATTCCTTCACATTCATTTTGAGTAATTATTTCGATTCCCTCAAAGTAGAAATCAGATATATCTTCTTTGAAGGAGTGAGCGATTAGTAGGTTACCATCGTTTTTGAATGCTAGCTCGAAGGTGGAGCTAGGAATTGATTTGTATTGATCAAGATAGCTTATTTGGCCTCCTAAGTTTGAAAATGTGAATAGGAATAGGATTAATAGGTACGATGGTCTCATATAATAGTAGACGCAAAATCTTAAGGGAAGGTTTGGTTTGTATCACCTAAAAAGCCAGTCCTAAATTAAAACTCAATAAATTAAAATTTAGAATTCGATATTCTACGCTAGACAACAAACGGATTTTTCCAATTTTATAATCATATCCAAGTCCAGCCACAAAATCCAAATCTCTGCGACCGCTCAATGGAGTCGCTGCGAAAATCATTTCCATTCCAGATTTTAAAGAGAAACGACTTCGTTCTCGTTCGCCTAAATTATAATATCGATTGATCATAAAATTAAGTCGCTTACTGCCTAAAACTCCATCGATCGTTTCAAGTTGAAATCTAGAATAGATATAATTGACTTGAACTGAATATCGACCTCTAGATTTTGGTAAGTATATATTTACAAAACCGACAAAATCATTTCCAGTTAAAAGTTCCGATTTATCTCCTACATCTACACTTCCAAGAAGATAACCAACATATCCACCAAACTCTACTTTCCATTTCTTCTTTGCAGGCCTTACTTCTATGTATTCAGCTCCAATACAAGCATGATAATTTCTGATAATTTTCTTTATGTAAAATTCATTGAAGGGCATTTTTTTTATTTCAGATTCTATTTTAGGACAGTCCTTCATTGCATTGATTAATTCTCCTTCGTACAGTTTATATTCAACATCGTATTTTCTTTTGCTAACTATTTTTGTCGTTTTCTCAGTAATAAGCTCACGAAATCCTTCACTTGCTGTATGCATATAAAAATGCTCATACATTCGATTGTCCATATAAATATACAAACCAACTTTCCCTATAATAACACATTTCAAAAACACATTGAGGGTTTCTTCTCCGACTTTGACGCGATTGCTTTGGTAAAGTTCACCAGATGAGCGATAAAACTCAGGTATCATATCAGGTGTGTATTTTTTTTCTTTCCCAGTTTTAGATTCTTTAAATAAAATATCAAAGCTTGTTTCATTAAGTTCCTCTTTCAACAAACCATGTAGCGTATCTTTTTGAAGCGTGACGATATATCCTTCGATGAATTCAGTTTGTGCATTTAAACCTGAAATAAAACATACCAGGAATAGAGGGAGAAGAAGAAATTGGCAATTTTTAAAACTCATCATTACTTAATCTAATTTAACAAAAATTTTACGAAAATAAATTTAAACAAAATTCATGATATAAAAAAAAGACTTAACAATATATTTTTTTATATTTATGTTTTAGCATTTTCAAGGCTAGTAAATCTTCTCCCTCTTACTCGTCCCATCTTACAGCTAATACCCGCGACTACAGGCAGCAACGACCGTTCGAAGAATTGTGATGATGCAATTTTCTAATTAACAATTACACACTTCCAATTCAAACATAAGCCCTACTCCACCTTAGACTCCGTAACCACTTCATCATGGGGAGCCCCATATTTATCACCCAACATTTGCCAACAGGTAACCGCTATCGCAGCGATAATAGGACCAATCGCAAAACCAGATAAGCCGAACCAAGCCAGTCCTCCTAATGTTGAAATCAAAATCAAATAATCTGGCATTTTGGTGTCTTGTCCAACCAAACGAGGACGTAAGATATTATCAATCAAACCAATAAAACCTGCACCAATGACTAACAATATAACTGCCTTTGTAATATCACCTTGCAAAAACAAAACGATCGCCCAAGGCCCCCAAACTAATGCTGAGCCAACTGGTAACAAAGAAGCCAAGACCATAATACAACCCCACAAAAATGCTGCAGGTATTCCTAAAGCCCAAAACAATATCCCTCCAATGACACCTTGCACTAGTGCAACTAGCAAACTCCCTTTCACTGTGGCGCGCGCTACACTTTCAAAGCGATGCAACAGTGCCCATTCCTGCTCATCTCCAATAGGTACCACCCAAACGAGTTGTTGAATCAAACGTTTTCCATCCCTCAGAAAAAAGAAAAGAATATAAAGCATTAAAGAAAAATTGATCAAAAAACCAACCACATCCTGGGTTAGTTCAACCGCCTTCCCCGCAACAAGCTTACTTCCTGAACCAAGAAATGTCATTAAGTTGGTTTTCACTTTATCGACATCAATACTAAGACGTTCAATGAGATTATCTACCCATGGAATTTTGTCATGTAGGCCATCCACCCGCTGCTGAAGTGACTGATCGCTGGTACTAATATTTTGATAAACTTCCGTTGCTTCATTAATCACAGCAAGGCTAACCACTAATAAAGGAATAATCACCAAAAGTAAAATAATTATCAGTGTAAGTGCTGCTGACAGATTCGGTTTTCCAGGGAGACGGGCAATGATTTTTTCATATCGTCCATGAAAGAGAATAGCGAAAACAGTGGCCCAGAATATGGCCATGAGAAAACCTTTTATTAGTCCGAAAAATGCAATCGTTATGAGTACGACGAAAAAGATGAAGAAATTTTGGGGAAGCTTGTCTTTCATTTTGTTTATTAGTTTTTATCATAGATGCATGACCAATGAAGAGGCCAATTAAAATGTAAATGTAAATGTAAATTAAAAGTAAGGATTCAATTAATAATTTTAGACCTATCGGACGGCCAAGCAGGACGGAAGTCCGAAGATCCAAGACCGAAGCCTCCTTCTAAACAATATTATCCGGCATGCTAACACAGTATTTAATTTGAGTTAACTATTTATAATCAGTTACTATTTCCTTTACTAAGAAGTTCTAAAGTACAGTATTTTCTCTAATCTGTTTATTTTGCGAGCGACTTTCTTCTGGGCTGTACATTAACTTGAATTATCAAATATCTGCAAGCAAGGGCCTTACCTTTTACTTAAATGTCTATATTTGAGATTATTCCTAAAAGATATACTAAACCGAACAAAGTTATTTATTCACTTAGACCATCAAAAAAACATTGAAAAAGATAAGCATTCTCATAGTTGAAGATCAGGAATTAATGATCGATGGGCTCAAAGCTATGCTCGAAAAAGAGTTGGGCATTGAAGTGGTAGGCTATACCATGAAGGCTTTGGAAGCTGAAAGTCTCACACAAAAACTTTCTCCTGATGTCATCTTGATGGATTTTGATTTTCCTGAAAAGGATATTGATGGTATCAAAATTGCCAAGGAAATTCTTGCTAAAAAAGGAGATTCCGTTAAGATTATTATGCTGACCAACTACGATGAATATGCACTCATCAACGAAGCCTATCGATCAGGAATAAAAGGCTATGTACCAAAAAATGCTAGCAAACAAAGCCTCATCCGTGCGATTAAAACCGTAGTCGACAATCGATTTTATTTCGATGATGTTTTTGACAAAATATTTAATCCTGCTCCCGAACCAGTATCCGCCTACGCGGGCTCCTCTCCTTCTTTCTATCCACTTACTCGCCGTGAATTAGATGTGGCAACTATTGCTTTTACCGGAAAATCTCGGAAAGAAATCGCCAGCGAATTATTCATTAGTCACAATACAGTAGACACGCATTTTAAAAATATCTTTGCCAAGTTAGAAGTGAAGAATCGCGCAGGAATGATTAATTGGTTGATTAAACAGAAGTTGGTATAAGCAACAATAGTAGTTACAGTTTCCTCTACCATCCCCAAACACGATTGAGCGAACCTCCAAGCTCCAATCTCTATCCATTTTCCCCCTCCAACTCTGTCAAAGGTATCTCCAAAGAAATCAAAGTCCCTTTCCCGGGTGAAGAATCAAAAAAGACTTGCCCATTCAAAGCATCGACTCGGTATTTTATATTGTTAAGCCCATTACCATCTTTATGTTTTTTATTTAAATCAAAGCCAATGCCGTCATCTTCCATGGTGAGTCGGAAAACATCTTCGTGCTTGACGAATTGAAGAGAGGCTGATTTAGCTTGTGAATGCGTTACCAAATTGGTTAGTAATTCTTGAATGATTCGAAAGAGATATAATTGCGACAAGCGACTGGCATTACTAAAATCCATGTTGTTGTAAAACTGCATATCGAATTCATCATCTAGCATTTTTATACGATAAATTAGTTCTTCGACGGCTGGAACCAAACCAACTTTATACAAGGCCTTTGGCATTAAATTACGAGCAATGCTGCGAAGTTCTTTGTGGGAGTTATCTAGCTCAGAAATGATGGTGCTTATTTTTTCGCGAGATTCATTTTCATCGATATTATTTTCCTGAAAAAGGTTTAATTTCATTTTCACAGAAGCTAACATCACCCCTAGTCCATCGTGTATGTCTCGCGCAATACGTTCCCGCTCCCGCTCAATCCCCATTACTAGGAGGTTCATATTTTGCTCTTTCTGAAAAGCAAGATCGGAAAGTACCTGATTATTTCTTTTGTAAACACTGATAAACAAACGCAAGGCAAGCGTAAAAACCACCGCCATTTCTAGGAGCATTCCCAACATCAAACTAATGTGCGTATAAAAGGTAAGCGGGTATCCAATTCCTGACATCATATTCGCAAATGACCCACCTGAAAAAACACCGGTGGATTGTAAGTTCGTAACTATAATGTGCAAACCATGAATGGAAAATCCAAATAAAAATAAACCCGAAAAAAATCGTTGCCCTCGGAATATAGATCGAAACAAAACAATAAAAAATATGATGCAAGCTGAGACATATAATATGTTGGCAAACCTAAAAAACAAATGTGCATAAGCCACATTACTTACACTTGGCATCGCTACGACCAAAGGGATAATCACAGCAGCTAACACACTAATTCCAATCAAAATACGATCGGTTCCTCGGTAGAATTGCTTCGTTTTAAAATACTGTCTGAAAAATAAAATCCCTGCAATCAAATATAAATTGGCAAAAATTGGCCCCGCTATTTGTTGGAATCGCTGCTGCTCTGGCCAAATATATCGATAACTTTGGCCCATATCAGTATAAACAAAACAAACACCCAAAGCCACATAAATAAAGTAGTACCAGAAGTAATGAAAACGTGTAATCGAAATCGCAAAGGTCAGTATAAATAAATAAACCGCTGATAACATCAGGAAACCATGAAGCATCGTAATTTCCCAATCACGCTGCCGCGTAAAACGGTATTCGTTGTCCCAAACATGAAAATTAAAATTTAGGGTATGCTTAGGTGCTGGAAAATAAAAAATCCAGGTAGTTTTCTCCCCCGGATCCAACTTAAATGTGAAATGGAAATTTCGATGTTCCCGACTCGAGCGATTGATAAATTGTCCTCTTTTGTGAAAACTATCATCCATCGTCAAGGAGTCACTTAAAAGCGCACCATCTTGTGTAATTCGATGTACTAAGAATTTAAATAGATAAGTATTTACAACTTCTAAAAGTAGATCCCTTTGAACCGCATCCTCATTCTCTACTTCAATCGCCATCCAGTAAGCTGAAGAAGTCAAACCGAAGTTGTATTGATTGAAATATTCCCCACCACTCCCATTCTCATAAACATCCATCACCTCTTCCAGATTGAAAGTATGCTTTTCATCTTCTAGCACCCATATAGTGGAGCCAGAAATTCGCTTTCCTTCAAATCCTTCTTTTATTTTAAGAGGGGTCGCTTTTGCAAAAGCAGTTCCGCTACAACAGAAAAGAAAGACCAGAAAAAGGATAGTATGTTTGTAAATAATTGATCTCATTTCTTAGTCGCCTTAGCTTGAATTATGAAGGTAGGAAAAATTATTGTAAGTATTATGACCGAAACCAGAAGATCGGATCTGCTTAATTACCACCTTCAATCATTAGCCCTTCGCCCCACCTTCCGGCCAGTTCATCCAATAGGAATTTGAACGCAAAGTAGGTTTATACAAAGCGGGATCACCGGCTACCAATACATCCGCAACCATGGGAAAGGTTTCAATATCAGAAGGATACTCACCTCTATCTAAGTTATTGTGTCGCCATTCATCAACAAGCAATATCCGTGGCAGGTCTTTCGGAATTCGCTCTCGAAGTTCCTCTTCCGTCGCATAATACAAATGCTTGACCTCCGAACGAATACCACGTAAAAATTCCCAGATCATAATTTTAGGGGGTGCATCTAGTTCCATTTTCTTGGCTTCATAAAATTCGGGATCTTTGGGCAAACGCACTTTATGCCCTCTTATCAACATCGTGTTTACTTCCTCGTGCAAATGCTCCTGATAGTTTTCTTCAAAGGCAGGTCCTTCTTCAGAATCTGAAGTGAATGAAATGTAATTATCGTTGTTGATTCCGGGTGGAACATCTAGGCAATTCCCGTAAACGTAGAGACCGTTGCGAATGCCTTTATGTCCTTTGCCTTTAAGGCTTATAAAACCAACAATTTCTATAATCAATGCCCAACGTTTCTCATCGCGATAAGCGGTGAATCGGCTTGCGATTGGGTATACGAATCCGTTGCTAAACATTGGAAACATATAGGCTTCAGTACATTGATCAAGTTGTGTAAGTATATCTTGTTTTGTGTAGCTCACTAAATACTGTAATTTTTAATAGTTGTCGTATCCCCTAAAATAAAACCCAATCCCCAGTTCCATCCCCAGGTTGTATTCGTCACCTTTAAGATGGTTCATATATCTCGCTCGGGTTGAGAGATAAAACAATTCGTTTTCTGTAAAGTAAAATTCTAATCCAGCGTTAAAAACAGTTGGATAATATCTGTCTCGACTATTCAGTGTAAATTTACTGGTCCCCAATCCGAGAGCTAAATTCATTTGAAATGGATAAGCTCCTCTTTCCATTAGCGTATAATAGTATTTAACCTGAAATGTATGATATAGCATATCAGTGCCTTCATAGCATTCAACACAATCCGATACATAGCCCTTGAAATTAAAGTTAAAATCGACTCCTACTCCATGCCGATCAAACATCTTTTGATAACCATATTCAAGGTAGCCACCTACTCCACTTTTGGAACCTTCATCGCTTTTAAGTAGCATGCTTCCCGAATCTCTCGAAAGGCCAACTCCAATCTTACTACCGCAAGAATTTATCATCAAGACAAGCAAAATCAATGGAAGTATTCGTTTTATTTTCATAGCAAATGGTCCAGATTATTAGTGGATTATTTTTCTTTAGTCTACTATTTTTCGCATCACCCATTCTAGTGGTCCTATCTTATTAAATCTCAAGCACAGAACAGCGAACAAGATACAACACAAACTAAAGAACAAGGCATATGCAACAGAAAATTCTATACTATAGCTTCCTAATTCCTTCACACCAAAAGCCTCCACCATACCCATACCGATGATAACATGCGCTACATAAAAAGTCAAGGCCAATTGTCCCATTTTATTTAGAGCCAATATGATTTTGTTATTTTCAAAACGACGAGCAAGTAGAATACAAAAAGTAATAACAAAAATGGCAATACTACTTCCTGTCAACATATATATTGGCAAAGGAGGCATCGGACTAGTTCCAATTAGGATATCTAACTCGTGAGCGATGTAAGCATCTCCATCAGAAAAAAAGCGAATCGCTACAATAGAAAAGAGCTGGAGACCGATAAAGGAAATCAGACTGAATTTCATCGCTTTTTTTACGAATATATTGTCATTCAAATCTTTAGCTCCAAACCAAAAGCCGAGTAACATAAATGCAGACCAGGGTACTACAGGATGAAAACCATTGTAGAATAAGTTTCGGAAAAAGCCATTGCCTGTCCAAAAATCAAGATAGCTAAGTGTTGAGAAATCCCAGCCTGTTTCGTAGTTTATAAGCATTATCAAAAACGGATAACTGAAAATAAGTACGAAATAGGCAATCTTTATAATTTTCTGGCTTGCGCCAAAAAACAAAAGTAGCACCAACATATAAATGCCATAAAAGTGTAGAATATCGGCTGGCCAAATACTTAGGTAAGACAAACCAATAACGAAGAGAAAGATGGCTCTTTTTATAATTCGAATCTTGGTTTTTCTAATTTTTTCCTGATCCTTATTTACAAGCGCAGACTTAATCATCAATGCAATCCCTACTCCTGCCAACACGACGAAAGTCGCTGCGGCTTTTCCATCAAATACAGCAGCAACCGATTGAAGTAATTCCGATCCTTCCTTACCAAATACAATTTTAAAATTAACGATGATCATACCAATCACTGCGAGCGCTCTTGCTAGATCAATTCCTATTATTCGTTTTTTCATTTTTATTTTTCGCTAAATTACGCTCTATCCATTCACATTTTCCAACAAGGACTTTACAATTCGTTCCAAACCCTCCTCCAATCGAACACGAGGGCAAGCCAAGTTTAAACGAATACAACCATCCGAATTAGATACAAACATGTTACCACCCTCCAAAAGCACACCAGCACGATTAGCAAAAAATAAAGTCAAGTTCTCTTCCAGTGAAAAATAGGCACTGATATTTATCCAAGCAAAATAGGTCGCCCCTGGTCTCTTAAAAACGGCTTTTGGCAAATGTTTTTGTAGATAACTTTCCAAAAATGAAAAATTCTCATCCAAATATATTTTCAAGTCTCCTAACCATTCCGCTCCAGTTTCGTAAGCTGCTTGCGCTGCAACAATACTCAAGGGATTGTCTATCGGCAAATGACGCTCCTTCCATCTAGCACGTAAAACTTCGTTCGGAATAATAATATTCGCAAAAGAGAAACCTGCCAGATTAAACGTTTTACTCGGAGCCATGCAAGTAATGATTTGATCAGAATCAGCGAACAACTTGGCAAGTGGTGTAAACTTCGCCCCCACTCTCAAAAGGTCACAATGAATTTCATCCGAAATAATTTGCACTTCATTTTCCAAGCAAATCTTTGCAAATTTTTCTAATTCATCATCCCTCCATACTCGACCAGTTGGATTATGTGGGCTACAAAAGATACACAATTTCACTTTTTCATCTTCCGCTTTTTGACGCAAGTCATCAAAATCAATTTGGTAATCGCCATCTTTCAAAACCAAATCAGAAGTCACCAACTCTAGCCCATTGAAATCCGCCGCGTGCTTAAAGAAAGCATAAGATGGCGTCATAATCAATATCTTCTCATCCGCTTTACAAATGTACTCGATCAGTGCAAACAAAGCAGGAATCACTCCCTTGGAAGTCACTAAGTGATCAAGATCAAAAGTCCAATCGTATTCTCTCTGAGTCCAATTGAGGAAAGCATTTTTATAAGCCGGATCAAAAGTTTGGGTGTAGCCATAAATAGGATGTGCTACACGTTTTTGCAAAGCCTCTACTATTGTAGGAGCTGTCGCAAATTCCATATCAGCAATCCACATGGAGATGAGCTCATCGTCAGGACAAGGCAGTTTAAGTCCTTCTGTTTCGCCAAATAAGTATTCTCTGAAACCGAGAAGAGACATGGCATTAGTGTTCTTTCGATTTATTACTTTGTTGAAGTTGTGTGGCAATGGTTTTCAAAATTTATTAACGAAGCTATTTAAAACTTCTAGGTGAAGAATCAAGACAAGATTGCAAATTTCTGAACAGCTAAGTAAATCTCAATCCGCTTTTCAAGGCCTATATTTCTTTTTTTTATCAGTTAAAACAAATAATGGCAAGAAAATTTAGTATGAGTAAAAATATGTTTCACTAAACAATCATATTGTTTTTTGTAAGAATAATTGGATTATGAAAAGAAAGATCTTATTTTTGGACTAGACTCTCAGGTAAACAACTTTGCCTAAGCTCTGCTAGATCAATTTTTAAATGTGATTTCATCAAAATTTCAGACATGAAAAAGCAAGCAACACAAAGAAAATACAACTTCCCAGACGCTGATCTCTACCTACAATGCATGGAAAGAGCAAAATACGCCAACCGCGATATTAAATCATTCGAGCAATATGGCTATGGCAAAGACAAGCTAAAGACCTTCCTTATGCTTTGTGATAAGTTCCGTGGTTTGCCAGATGACGACGAACTCGTTGGAGACCAGATGATTACAACAGATAAAAAGTATGAGGCTGCTGAAAAACTTAAAACGGCGATCCGCAGTATTATGACCCGTGTAGCCATCAAATACGGCAACCGAAGCGGAAGATATCGCAAGTTTGGAACAGCTAAAATGGGCGATATGACGGATGCCCAGCTCTTATTCTGCGGTCGTCGTGTATGCCGCGTAGCACGACAGCAAATCGACTTTCTAGTAGAAGTAGGCGTAAATGAAAAGAACATCAGCCGAGTGGTAGAAGAATGTCGAAATTTTGAAAATTCCCTCAACATCCAACAAGACAAGTTAGCTGAGCGAGATATCTCTGTAGAGCGTCGAATTGAACAAGGGAATAAACTTTACGATGAATTGGTCATACTTTGCAATATTGGCAAAGATGTTTGGGCTGAAACTGACAAAGTTAAATACGAACACTACACCATTTACGAAAGTAATAACGACCAGAAGATCGCCCGTAAAACTAAACTTGGCAAAACGAAGGAATAAACAGCTAACATTCAAATAAAAACAAATACACTTCATTGCTCATTTGGTCAAGTTCATAAGTACAAATCAGAATTTCAACTGACCGTAAAACCTATCTTTATCGGCAGTTAAACCAATACTTACGTGCAAAATATCCTCACAGAATAAGCTCTTTCTGGTTAAATTTCTTATTTTTAGGTGTATTTAAAATTTGGTCTACATTACAAATAGCCAGTAGTTTTAATGTGTTACTCTATAACTATTTCAAGTTCGAGATTCGAAGAACTCTGTAACATAAGTTATGTTAAGAATTTGAATGCATTGTTTTTTAGTGAGGACGATTCCAATATTTTTAAGAATAGCCTAAGCTATTTGAGAAAATTTGGAAGAAGTCATCGCTAAAAAAGAACATTCAAAAATTAAATAAATTTATTTTACAGAGTACTAAGCAACTGCTACAGCTGAAATCACCACCTCACTCAATGATTTTTAAAGATAAAAAAGAGGAAGCTCTCGGAGGAAACTACAAATTGAAGGATGTCAAGGTTTTTGGCTCCAAGGAAAACCTATACCGCAATTCTAAAAAATACCGCAAAGTCTACGATGAGGAGGAATCTCGCTACATCTATTGCGAACTCTCCCTATACAATAAACTGTTTGACGAATCAGACTGGAAACTCTCACTCACCTTCATCTGTAAAGAACAGAAATCGGGTAAAGAACTTACGAGAGTTGAAAAGGATATCGATATTTCTAAAGATCAAAATATCATTTACATCAACGAAGGCTGGGGAACAAAAGACACTGGCTGGTGGAAAAAAGGTGGATACCTCTGGGAGATCTATATTGATGACCGTCTAGTTGGTAAAGCTGACTTTTACATCATCAATGGTGGTCAAGTTTCTAAAACGCTTAATCCATACTTTGATATTCAGGAAATTCGCTTGTTTGAAAGTGCTCGTGATGGCATGCCTAAAGAAGAAAGAATTTACCTAAAGAAATTTGCAAATGACATCACTCGCTATGTCAATATAGAAATGAGTATCAATTATTTGCTTCAAAATAAAGATTTCTTTCCACTCGAATTGCAATTCTTTTTTTACAATGATTCAGGACAGCAAAAGGCCATCATGAATTATTTCAAAGTCTACAACGAAACGCCTTCAACCATTACTTTCGATACTGGTTTTGGTGCTGCCAAGCCCGGTTACTGGTTTGAAGATCTATACTTCCTAGAAATTGTATTCATGGATACACTCATCGCAGTTGTACCTTTTGAAGTAGGTGAATTTGAAGAACTATCAAGCGAACCTATCCCCTATTCTTCTGGCTTGGAAACAGAAGTTTCTATACCAGAAAACCATCGCAGCGTTCAAACAAAAATAAGCTTCGCAGAAGCGAAAATGGAATTAGAAGAACTCATCGGTTTGCATTCTGTAAAGAAACAAATCAATGAATTGGCTACCTATCTACAATTTCTAAAAGTTAGAAAAGAAAAAGGACTACAAGAAGATCAACAATTTAATCTGCATAGCATCTTCACCGGTAATCCCGGTACGGGTAAAACATCCGTGGCGCACATGCTAGGCAAAATATATCATAGCCTCGATTTGCTTTCTCACGGTACAGTCTTTGAAGTAGGACGTGCTGATTTGGTTGGTGAATTTATTGGGCAAACTGCACCCAAAGTAAAAAAGGCAATTGAAGATGCCAGAGGTGGTATCCTCTTTATTGACGAAGCTTATTCACTCACCAATAGAGGAACGGATGGCAAAGACTTTGGAAAAGAAGTCATCGAAGTTTTACTAAAAGAACTCGCTAGTGGCTCACAAGATTTAGCGATTATTTTTGCTGGTTACCCAAAAGAGATGACGCACTTCCTCAATTCTAATCCTGGCTTAAGTTCACGCTTACGCAACGTCATACACTTCCCCGATTATACCCCGGAGGAACTAATTGAGATTGCACACTACAGTGCCGACAAACGTGGCGTTCTCATTCATAATGATGCGACAGAACTGATTCATAAAAAATTGGTGGAGGTTTACCGAAATAGAGATGAGCAATTTGGAAACGCTCGTTTCATCAACGGAATCGTAGAAGAAGCCAAGCAAAATATGGCCTTGCGCTTAACAGGAAAAGGGGTTGATTTATCCACACTCGATGCGGAAGATTTATCAACACTTACTGAAGCGGATGTAAACACCGTTTTTCAAGCTTCTTCCAATCAAGGCATTCAACTTCCAGTGGATGAAGCACTCTTAAAAGATGCCCTCAAACAATTGAAAGACCTCGTTGGTCTCGACGATATAAAACAAGAAGTGGATGAAATGACCAAACTGGTTCGCTACTATCGCGAAATCGGTAAGGATGTGAAAAAGTCATTTTCGCTACACACTGTCTTTAAAGGCAATCCGGGAACCGGTAAAACCACCATTGCCCGATTGCTGGTACAAATTTACAAAGCACTTGGTATTTTGGAACGTGGTCATCTTGTTGAAGTTGATCGAAAATCTTTGGTCGCAGGTCATGTTGGCCAAACAGCGATAAAGACCAGTGAGGTGATCGACAAAGCGATTGGTGGTGGTTT
>CAKZUK010000055.1 GCA_937921775.1 uncultured Saprospiraceae bacterium | reverse complement strand
AAAAGAAAGCCGTTTGGAAATATAGTGATGGCGTTTCTGTAGCGGCTGAAGATTCAGTATTGAGCCTTTCTAGAAAACTACTTAGAACAGTAGCAAAAAATATTCCCTACCAAAAAGAACCTGGAAAAGTCGTTCGTTAAGAAATATAGCTCAAATGTTTACCTCTCAAATCAGACAGTTATTTAGGCCGCATCCCTAAAGGGTTTATTCACATATTTCGTCAATCCATTTTTGATCGATCTTACCTTCACTATTTATATGAAAAACAGCTCCGATTGAGCAGCCCTTCGGCCCAACTGAATCAACCAGATACCTATAATCAAATCCCATGTCAATTCCCTCACCTAAGATAGCTTTCACATAGGAAGTGTCCCTATCTAGTTCCATTAATTCGACGACTTTGTTGAGACTTATATAATCATTATGTTTTTGATAATGTTGCCCATGTTTTACGATTGGCGAAACTTGCTTGCACCCTAAGGAAAACAAAAAACACACCGCTAAACAAAGAGTAAATTTTTTCATAATTTTAATTTGGTATTATTGAATACACTGTAAGCTAATTTTCTTTATGTTTTGAAAGTAGAATTTTTATTCAAATCGAGGCACGCACGGAACCTGATAGCCTTAGCTATCAAGGTGAGTACAGAACGAAGAGTTGGATAAAAAGATCTTTTTCAAAATGTAATTAATTTTATGTTACAGTGTGCTTAGTTTGATGGAATTATTGGGTATTATCCTTTTGACATTTTTATAAACTTACACGCTAATTCCGTATCGGTCAAGCGCTTAGCAAGCTTATAAAATAGGAATACCAAATAATTTTGTCCCGTCACTAGGGGTATAGTATTGTGTAATAAAACCACTGTGTCATGAATAAAATGAATACAACTTTATACAAGAGCATTGCTCTTGCTTTTTTCTTTGGCTTCTTATCTCAAAGTTCTTTTGCACAGATTTTTTGGTTCGAAGACTTTACTAATGGTATCCCCTCAGACTGGGGCAATGTAGACTTACTAGACAACAACGGTGAATGGACCTGGTGTGATGATCCAACGGAGATGTCTGGTGGAGGTTGCCCCGGAGTAACAATTGGGCAAACAGCTTTTGGTGCGACTACTGCAGGAAGTGGATTTGTAACCGTTGCCTCTGATGAAATTGGTTCGGGAAATAACACACACACGAGTGAGTTGACCACCTCCGCTATTAATTGTTCTTCTTATTCAGAAGTCTGGATTTCTTTTGAAACAACAATAGGCATTTATGTTATGCAAGCTAGTAGCAACGTGTTTTTACAAGTAAGCTCAGATAGTGTTTCCTGGGAAAATTATTTGATATTCCCCACATTAAATGGTACTGATGTATGGTCAGAAAACCCTGAGCTGATTACTATGGATTTGACAGAGGCTGCTGCAGGAGAATCAACGGTTTACTTACGCTGGCGTTGGCAGGCAGGTTGGGAATACTATTGGAACTTAGATGATATTAATCTCTATGAAAGTAACCCTGCTCCTCCGCATGATTTGAGAGTAAATACCAATTGGTTTGCTACTTTTCTTAACAGCATGACTCCTGGCTCTCAAGTCGAACCCTTTGGTTTTATGGCTGATGTTGAGAACGTAGGTTCGGCTGATCAAACCAACGCTTCGCTTAACATGAAAATCGTAAACAACGCAGACCCTTCAACGTCACTTTATGATGAATCAATTGACTTTGATACTGTATTTGTAGGAGAGTTAGAAGAGAATCAACTATTCCCTGATGAGGGCTTTTTACCTGATTCTGACCCAGGAGTTTACACGGCAGTGTACACGGTGACTGCTGATTCAATGGATGCTAATTTTTCAAATAATCAAATTACGTTTGGTTTCGAAGTGACGGATTCTATTTTTGCAAAAGACTCTGGTTTAGCTAATGCTACTGGTGGTGCACCTCCAACAAATGTATGGGGACCTAATGAGCCTTATTCATGGGCTTACGGAAATTACTATTATCTTCCCAACGGTGAAGGAATGTATGCAACCAAAGCTTCTTTTGGTTTGGCTAATGCAAACGATCCAGGTATTTCTGGTAAACAAATTAATGTAAGACTTTACAAATGGAACTCGGATAATGATGGTGGAGAAGATATGGATCCAACCGAACGTGATTGGATTGGTTCTGCTATTTATACGATTGTTGGTGATGAATCACCAACAGATATGATAACGGTTCCACTTTATACTCCGGTAAATAATAATCCGATCGAATTAGAGGACGATGCTACTTATGTTTTGATGTTGGAATATGCTGCAACGGACCAGACGATTGTTGCTTTTATGATTACGCAAGACACCGATTATGCACCAACTATTTATCGATCCCAAGAGTTGGGAGAGCCGCGATACGCTGCTTTGGTTGCTTTTGGAGAGCCATTGTCAGGCGAGTCTTACAACTCATTTGGCTTTGGTCGAGATGTAGTGCCAGTCGCCCGTCTGCATGTTTCCGAATATCCGCTGCTAACAAGAGTTGATGAGGTACTTAGCTCAGATAATAAACTTAGGGTTTACCCAAATCCTGCTGATGATTTTATCCAGGTGAGTATAAGCTTAGTTGAACAACATGATAATGCAGGAATCGAGATGGTCGACCTCAATGGAAAAGTGATGAAACATCGTAGTTTGGAAAATCTACAAGAGACACAATTTAAATTTAGCTTGGAAGGATTGCCTAATGGAAGTTACTTCATTAATCTCAATACTCCTGAAGGGCAACGAACGGTTCCTTTTTCGAAAGTGAAGTAGAATAAGAATAGAGAAATTAGAATCGGAATTAGAATGCCCTCTAACGCGTTATTTACGTTAAAGGGCACTCTAATTTTAATTTCGACCAGTCTGGCGCCTGACAGGTTCTAATTCTAATTCAATTTATCAAGCGCTTCTTTTAGAATCTTAATTTTTGCTTGTGTATCAGCTAGCTTCTTACGCTCTTTGTCGACTACCGGAGCAGGAGCGCTGTTTACAAAGCGTTCGTTACTTAACTTCTTTGTAATGGATTGCTCAAGCCCTTCCATGTATTTTAATTCTTTAGTCAGTCGTTCACGTTCTGCTTCCACATCAATGGTTTGATTTTCCATTTCAATGAAATATTTTTCTGTTCCGGCAAGGAAAGAAACAGAGTTGGGAACTTCTTCTTTGGTAAATACCAAGTCAGAAAGATTAGCTCTCTTTTTAACCATCTCGGTCAAACCATCTAGCGTGAACAATGAAGTTGAGCTAGGACTTTCTTCTACAAAAACGTTGATGGCCTCTTTCATTTTAATGCCATTTTGAGTTCGAGTATCACGCAACTTGGTAATAAGTTCCAATGCTGTGTCTACCTGCTTAATCATCGTAGCATCAAATTCTGTTAGGGGAGTAGCTGGACTGATTACGCAATCGTCACCTGCTGCACGATCTTTTATTTGATGCCAAATCTCTTCAGTAACAAATGGCATAAACGGATGCAAGGCCGTCATCAAACGTTCAAAATTATTAATGGTTTTTTCGTAAGTTGCTCGATCTATTGGTTCGCCATAAACTGGTTTTACCATTTCTAGATACTGAGAACAGAAGTCGCCCCAAATGAAATTGTATAAGGACATCAAAGCTTCTGACAAACGGAAAGCCTTGATGCTTTGTTCTACTTCACTCATCGTTTGGTTGAACTTGTGTTCAAACCAATTGACCGCCAGCGCATTAATTTTTGCTGCTGAGTCGTTAACGGGTTGGTCAACAATTTTCCAACCTTTAAGCAAGCGAAGAGCATTCCACATTTTATTACAAAAGTTGAGGCCTTGTGCGCAAAGCTTACTTTCATTCATTGTTTTGCCAGTCTCTGGATCGATTGGCGCATCAAAGATGATATCGTTACCAGCAGCACCAGATGAGAGCATTCCGAAGCGAACGCCATCGGCACCATAGTTTTCAATCAGTTGTAAAGCATCAGGGCTGTTGCCCAAAGACTTACTCATTTTTCGACGCTTATTATCGCGAACCATTCCAGTGAAGTAAACATCATTGAAAGGTTTCTTTCCATTTTCTTTGACGAAGTCAGCACCCAATAAAGCTTCCGAATATTCGTAACCGGACATAACCATTCTGGCTACCCAGAAAAACATAATGTCCCAACCAGTTACCAAGGTATTAGTAGGGTAGTAGTACTTCAGTTCGTCCTGATTTTCAAAACCATCGAAAACAGAAATTGGCCATAGCCAGCTAGAGAACCAAGTGTCCATAACATCCTCGTCTTGTATCAGGTCACTGGCTTGCAAATCAGCGTTTCCTGTTTTTGCACGAGCTTGTGCTAAAGCACCTTCTATCGTAGTGTCAACATAAATTTCATCTTCGTGGTAGTAAGCAGGTATTTGCTGTCCCCACCAAAGTTGACGAGAGATACACCAGTCACGAACGTTTTCTTCGCGTAACCAGTTGTCGTACATATTGATCATGTGTGGAGGGTGAAATTTAACTTCACCATCTTCAACGGCTTTCAAAGCTGTTGCTGAAAATTCCTTCATACCTAACCACCATTGCAACTTCATACGAGGTTCAACTACGGCATCAGTACGTTCGGATCGACCAACTTTATTCTGGTGATCTTCAATATCAACAATACGTCCCATTTCCTTGAGTTCCTTCACCATCTTTTTACGAACAGCAAAGCGATCTTCACCAATGTAGAATTGAGCAGCTTCGCTCATGGTTCCATCATCATTGAAAATATCGATAGATTCGAGCTTGTGTCGTTCTCCAATATCAAAGTCATTCATGTCGTGTGCCGGTGTAACCTTTAGGCAACCCGTTCCAAAGTCTGTTTCAACATATTTGTCAAAAATAACGGGTACAGATCGGTTAACCATAGGAATGATGACACGCTTACCTTTTAGATGTGTGTAGCGTTCGTCATCTGGGTTTACAGCCACAGCAGTATCCCCAAAAATAGTTTCAGGACGTGTGGTTGCAATCGTTACCCACTCATCTTCCGTTCCTTCAATCTGATATTTGATATGGAAGAGACGAGAGTTTTCCATTTTATGAATTACCTCTTCATTCGAAAGGGCAGTTAGGGCAATTGGATCCCAATTAACCATTCGAAGTCCACGATAAATTTTTCCTTTTTTATGTAAATCAACAAAAACCTCAATCACGGCTTTTGATAATTTTTCTTCCATTGTAAATCGGGTACGGTTCCAATCACAGGAAGCACCTAGTTTTTTTAGCTGATCCAGAATGATTCCACCATATTTATCTTTCCATTCAAAAGCATGTTTGAGAAATTCTTCACGTCCTATATCTGTTTTTTTGATTCCTTTTTCACGAAGTAATTTTACAACCTTTGCTTCAGTTGCAATAGAAGCATGATCTGTTCCTGGAACCCAACAAGCATTTTTACCTTCTAGTCGAGCCTTTCTGATTAGGATATCTTGAATGGTATTGTTGAGCATGTGCCCCATGTGGAGTACACCAGTCACGTTAGGTGGTGGGATAACGATGGAGTAGGGCTCACGATCGTCAGGCGTAGAACTAAAGTAGTCCTTGTCCATCCAATGTTGATACCATTTATCTTCTATTCCTTTTGGGTTGTAACGTTCTGTCATGATTGATCTTTTTATTTCTTTGGCGAATTTCGAGGATTATTCTTGTCTACGAAATTGGTCAAATGCGTGGTCTTTTTTGACTGTAAAGCCAATTTATATGCTTTGCCAAGTATTAATGTCTCGGCTTATGATTTTAGAGGGACAAAAGTACTGACTGTTTTTGATAAGGTTGATGGATTTAGTGAAGTATTTAAACAACTTCTGTGCTTGTTTTTACTTTAATCAGGGTATCTGCAGAGCGATTTTTGTTTTATGTCCCAAATGGAAAGTTGATTAGAGCATTTTTCCTAGCTTCATAACTTCCACTTTTGTAAAGGATATTTCACGAATATCGGCCATGTCATCCCACAGAATATGATGTCCTTTCAGTCTTTTCGTAGTTTTCATTCGGCGATTTAGCGCTCTCAATTCGCTGTCTGTTGCTTTTCTCCTAATTCCTAATTGTCCATAAAGCTTTAGAGCAGGCGATTGTTCGAATTTTCCTTTGTAAAGTGATTTTAACCAAAGCCACTTGCTGCTGTTTACACTTAGTATGCAAACGTTATTATTGCTTTGAGAGTTTCGTGGGAGGCTAGAAGTATATCGTTCAAAGTAAAATCCTGTTTGGTCATGGTTAAGAAAGAGAGTGCCGATAGGGCTTAGGCATGGCATATTGTTGGAATCTACAGAAGCAATAGCTGCGTGCATGCTACTTGCAAAGCTTTTGCTAAAATGTGATCGGATGGCTGGCCAGTCATTGTTTAGGTCCATGATTCTGCGTTTTTCAATTAAATTAATTATTCAGATTGAAACTACTTAATAGATAGAGAAGGTTTACTGTGATCGTATATTCGCCTTAAACGAGAACTTCCGTCTTCGGACTTCCATCCTCCACCTGTTTAATATTTAAATCGAGAGACCTCTGCAATTCCCTCTTTCACTGCGACAATAAAAAAGTTATTGTATTCACTTTCTGAGATATCATCATATACATTGCTCCCTAAAAAATGGTTCAATAATTTTGGGATAGTATTCGAATGCCCTACTACTAATACACGACTGCCTTGTTTATTGTTTAGCAAGTCAGTGAAAAATGCGCTTTGATCATTTTGTCTTTGGTTATAGTTTGTAATTTTTAAATTTTTGATTTCGGCTGTGGGATTGGCGGTTGCTTGTGTCCGTTTGTATGGAGAGGAGCATACCATGTTTAGTTTTGCGTCAGAGAGTATATCAGCTAATCTTTTTGCGCGTTCGGTGCCTTCTGGCAAAAGAGCAGGGTCGTTGCCACTGGTTTGTTTTTCAGCGTGGC
This sequence comes from uncultured Saprospiraceae bacterium, assembly GCA_937921775.1. Classification (GTDB taxonomy): domain Bacteria; phylum Bacteroidota; class Bacteroidia; order Chitinophagales; family Saprospiraceae; genus CALGLS01. Next base: position 4,639 of record CAKZUK010000055.1, on the reverse strand, counting down.
GTACTAGATAGAAGATGGTATAAGACTCATCGTTGAGGGCGCCGATCGAGGTAGAGATATTGTCGGCGCATTGAATATGTGGGCCATCTACTTTTTGTATGATGGCCTTGCCTGAGCTTAGGATTTTCTTTTGGGGATTACAGGCTGTTAGGATTAGTAGGAGAGGGAGGAGGTACTTTAGGTTCATAACTTAGTCTTGAAGCCCGGGCGATGCCCGGGCTTATGTGATGTATTTCTTTTGGGAAATCTTTATTTTTAAGACGTTCTTTTATCAACAGAGGTTTGCTAGACATTGGATTCTTGTAGAGATTCTAGGTTTACTTCTACTTGGTTTTTTAAGATATCGTCCATGCTTTCGCGTTGGCGGATGAGGTAGTCTTGACCATTGTGGACTAAGACTTCTGCGGGGCGGAAACGCGAATTGTAATTGGAGGCCATCGAGTAGCAGTAAGCTCCAGCATTTTGGAAGCAAAGGATATCACCTTCTTGTATTTCTGCGATTTTTCGGTTGTCACCAAAGGTATCTGTTTCGCAGATGTAGCCAACCACGGAATAGATACGTGGCTTTGCTTCAGGGCGACTGATGTTTATGATCTCATGATGTGCATCATAAAACATGGGGCGGATCATATGATTGAGTCCAGAGTCGACACCAGCAAAGACGTTGGCAATGGTTTGCTTTACCACGTTTACCTTTGCCAAGAAAGAACCAGATTCGCTGACGAGAAATTTACCAGGCTCAAAAATTAGAGTGAGGTCACGACCATAGTTTTTGCAAAAATCATTGAAGCGAGCGGAGAGATGTTCTCCAAGTGATTCAATATCTGTTGCGTTACCACCTGGCTTATAAGCTACTTTAAAACCTGAGCCAAAATCAACAAATTCTAAATCTTTGAAATTAGCAGCTACGTTGAATAAAATTTCAGCGCCTTGTAGGAATACACCTGCATCCAAGATATCAGAACCAGTATGCATATGCAAGCCTTCTATTCTTAATCCAGTAGCTTCGACCACCCGGTTGACGTGTGGCATTTGGTGAATGGATATTCCAAATTTAGAATCGATATGTCCAGTTGAAATTTTATAACTACCTCCTGCAAGAATGTGCGGATTGACACGAATACAAACTGGAATATTGGGATGTAAGTGCCCAAACTGTTCGAGAATACTGATATTGTCAATGTTGATACGTACACCTTCTTTTACAGCCATTTCGATTTCTTCGATGGACACACAGTTAGGCGTATACATAATATCCTTTGGATCGAATCCAGCTTTTAGCCCCAGCCAAACTTCTTGAATAGAGACCGTATCGAGACCAGCCCCTAGTTGTTTCATCAATTTTAGAATATTAATGTTAGTCAATGCTTTACAAGCATAGTTGATTCGAAGTTTAGGAACTTTAAAAGCCTTGTTTAGTTTATTGAATTGGCGCGTGATGATGGCGCTGTCGTAGACGTAAAGTGGTGCGCCGTACTTTTCCACTAAATCGAGTGGGTTGATGTTCTCATTTAGGCGATAGCCTTGGTTAGTTAGTTGCATGATAGATAGTTATTTAAGCGGGCTAAGATAATAAACATGTTTAATTAAAATTAAAATTTCAAGCTGTGAAACACTAGGCTGGTCAAAATCAAAATAAGAGCGATGGTAAATTCTATAGAAAGTTTACTCCAATAGAGAAGTTTAGACCTAAATCGTGGGGTATTGGGCAAATTTTGAAGGTTATTTTGATTTTGACTTTTTCTTATGCCTCCTCCGTGTTTTCTTAAGAAATACTTAAATAACCTTAGTTTTGACAAAAAAATTCAAAATAATAGGATTACTGCACACCAAAAAATGGCTAAACCACATCTTTTCAGATATATAGCCCGTTATAGATATTAGAGATAATTGATTAAATTGGCTTAGTATCGTTATCGAAAAACTACCAGTGTGACAGAAAAAGAACTCATAGAAGCTTGCAAACGCAAGGATCGAAAGGGGCAAAAACTCCTTTATGATCGCTACTCGCCCAAAATGTTTGGGGTGTGTAAGCGCTATGCCCGGAGCCGAGAGGATGCTGAGGATGTACTATTGGAAGGCTTTTATAAGGTGTTCAAAAACATTGAACAATTCAAAGGTGCAGGTAGTTTTGAAGGGTGGATTCGCCGTATTATGGTAAACGAATCGCTGATGTTTTTACGTAAGAAACACAACTTTCAGCTAACGGTAGAGGTTAGTAATATTGAGATAAAAACAGAAGTGAACGCAGAGCAAGACTTGATAGCAGAAGATATATTGAATATGCTGGCCAAATTACCAACGGGCTATCGAACGGTATTCAATTTGTATGTGTTAGAAGGATATAAGCATCGGGAGATCGCAGATATTATGGGTATTAGTATTAATACTTCCAAGTCGCAATTGATCTTGGCAAAGAAACGAATGCAGGCGATGTTGGTGAAGAATCAGTATCCGGATGTTGGATAAGCATGCGAATCTATCGGGCTAGACAGATCGGCAAGGATTAGAATAGACTAGGATCGCAGAGATCTCATTACGATTGCTGAAATAGATAGAAAAATAGGATTAATCAAAATAGATGACGAACTGAAATTGTCACTCCAACTTAGGCTGCAACTAAAAAGGCATTAGAAAGAAAAACAGAAACTACAATTGAAACTTATATTGAAATTGAAAGTGTATTATGAAAAATAAAAAAGACCTATTCGACCTGTTTCGGGACAACGAGCATAAGCTTGATGAGCGTCCTGATAGCATGCTGTGGGATCGTCTGGAGGGGCGGCTTGATCAGTCGTCGGAGGCGCATCGGGCACCAAGCCGGAATGGCTGGAAGCAGTGGATGTCAATGGCTGGTGTTATGTTGGCATTGATCGTGGTGATCTCTGTGGTTAATATGATGTTGAAGGGAGAGAATGGAGATAGACAAAGTGCAGAAAATAAAGGTATTATGCCGACTCTAGAAATGGAGGAGATTGGTATTTTTTCTGACAAAGGTCCTAACTATACTGTAGGTGAATATCAAAAGATGTTGGCAAGGTTGAACACCAGTCCAATACTGGAAGGTGATCCAAATAAAAAGATTCGTATACAGGAAAGTGTATTTGCTTCTTTGAGCGAACGATCGAAGCAACAGATTGCTTCCGTTGATAAAATATTGAGAGCCGAAGAAGCAGTGAATGCAAAAAAGGCGGGACCGAAAGAAATAGAAACTAAGTTTAAAGATTCCAAAAGAGTAGTTTCAGCAGAAGCTAATGAAATGGTAAAGGCAGAAGCAATTGAAGTACCTAGATATGCAAATGAAAATGTAAGCGCAGATCATGGGAGTTCAGACGATGCTGTTTACGCAGACATGGTGATGGATGAAGCGGCTACAACAAGTGCTCCTCCTCCCGCAGCTGCAAATATGGAAATGGAGGAATCGGTAGCAGCAGGTGCCATGGATTTGAATGTAATGAAAAATAAAGTTTCAGTTGCAGCAACAGAGGCACAAGCTGGAATCCAACAATTTGAATGGTTGTTAGGAAAATGGGAAGCGCCAGGTTCTGATCAAATTCGAAAAGAGGAGGCGAGGTCAGACTCAAGAGCTAAGAAAAAAAAGAGTGAGTCTGCTAAAATGACTAAAGATATGGGACAAAATATGATAGCCTCAAATCGATCTGTTGAAGAATGGAAGCCACTCGATGAGTTTACAATAGAAGGGCAGGGGTACTTGGTAGTAAATGGAGACACAACCTTTACGGAAAGTATGCAAATCAAAAAGATTGGTAGCGATTTATATTATGTATTAGCTTTGGATGATTCTGGAAATCAGGTAAAGTACAGACTAAAAACATACACAGAGAAAGGTGCTGTTTTTGAAAATGAGGAAGTAGCATTTCCGAATCAAGTTATTCTACAGCGTGATTTTAGCAACAGCAATTTTACTACGCTACTACAAAATAAAACACCGGCTCAAATTAACACCGAGCAGCAGGAGTACTTTCAGAATCGGAATATGATTCGTAGTGAGCAAGTGAAGCGGGTTATGAATCGGGTGGAAAACTGAGGACTTAGAATGTGAGTTAGAATGTGAATTAGAATGCCCTCTAACGCGTTACTGGCGAAAGAGGGCATTCTAATTTCGATTCACATTCTAATTTTTCACATCCCCATTGCTTTAATTCCAGGCAATTCCTTTCCTTCCAGAAACTCAAGCATAGCGCCACCTCCAGTAGAAACATAACTTACCTCATCTGCTAAGCCAAGTTGATTAACTGCGGCAACGGAATCACCACCACCAACAAGTGAGAAGGCACCTTTTTTAGTAGCTTTAGCCACAGACTTCGCAATAGCTTTTGTACCATTGGCGAAAGGCTTCATTTCAAAAACACCCATTGGGCCATTCCATAAAATGGTAGCGGATGCTTCAATTACCTTTGCAAAATCTTTGCGAGCGATAGGTCCTACATCGAGGCCCATCCAACCTTTACGGATACGCATGCTGTATTTGGTTTCCGTTTTTGCTTTTTCAGAAAACTGATCCGCGATAACAGAATCTTTTGGAAGGTATATTTTCGTATTTTTCTTTTCTGCCTTCTTTAGTAAACGTAATGCCAACTTGAGTTTATCGTCTTCTACAAGTGAGTTGCCAATGTTG
>CAKZUK010000054.1 GCA_937921775.1 uncultured Saprospiraceae bacterium | reverse complement strand
TATTGCAGCAGGAAAGGGGTTTTCTTCTAGCTTAATAATGGCTTTACTCAAAAGGCCTATCGCTGTCTCTGTTGGAGGCATGGAAGAGTGACCACCGTTTTCTAATTGTGCCGTAACTTTCAAACTGGCGTAGCCTTTCTCTGCAATACCAATCAAAGTAGTTGATTTTTCTAAACCGGGCAATGCATTTTCCAAGACCACCATTCCTTCATCAAGGATGTATTCAAACTTAACATTTTGTTGCTCAAACCGTTGAGCAATCGCTTTGGCTCCGTTCATTCCTCCTACTTCTTCGTCGTGTCCGAAGCCCATATACAAAGTTCGTTCTGGCTGATAGCCTTCTTGAATTAGTAAGGTCACTGCTTCTAAAGCACCGAGTATCGAGACCTTATCGTCAAGGGTTCCGCGCCCCCATATAAAACCGTTCTCCATTTCACCACTGTACGGTGGCTTGGTCCATTGTTCTAAACTAACTCCCTCAACTGGCACGACATCAATGTGCCCTAACAATAAAACTGGATCTAACCTAGAATTGGTTCCTTGCCATTTATAGATAAGGCTATAATCATTTACTACTTCCTTTTCCAAAAGGGAATCCACTAGAGGAAAACTCGTTTTGAGATAATTTTTAAACGCAATAAAAGAGGCCGTATCAATATGTGTTTCGTAAGAAACGGTTGGTATTTTTACCACATCCGATAAACGCTTACCAACTTCATCGCTGATGCTTTTTTCTGCAATAGCTTCGATTGGAATCTGGAGCGAAGAATAATTAACTGTGTTAAAAAGGAAAGCACCTGCAAGAACTACTATAAGGAGCAGGATGAGTTGGAAGGTTAGGCGGCGAAGTTTTTTCATGTAAAGGGGGAGGACAAAATTTGAAGGAGCTAAGGTAAAAAGGTTTGAAGGGCATTCGGTGTGCAGAATCCGCGGTCGCGTTTCCTTCAAACCTTTATCCCTTCAAACCTTGTAAAAAACTTATTTTTTCAGTAGGCGAAGTAAATATTCTCCGTAGCCACTTTTGATATATTTATTACCTAGCTTTTCTAATTGAGCAGCATCGATGAATCCCATTTCGTAAGCGATCTCTTCGATACATCCGATTTTTAGGCCTTGGCGATCTTCGATTACTTCAATGAATTGACCTGCTTGCATTAGAGACTTATGTGTTCCAGTATCCAACCAAGCGATGCCTCTTCCGAGTACACCTACTTTCAATTTTCCTTTTTCGAGGTAGTATTTATTTACGTCTGTAATTTCGTACTCACCCCTTGGGCTTGGCTTGAGTTGTTTAGCAACTTCGACCACAGAGTTATCATAAAAATAGAGTCCTGGTACCGCGTAGTTCGATTTCGGATTCTCTGGTTTTTCTTCGATAGAAAGTGCCGTGAAATTTTCATCAAAGTCAACCACACCATATCGCTCTGGGTCAGCTACCTGGTAAGCAAAAACAACACCTCCGTCTGGATCAGCACTTTGTTGTAAAAGTTCTTTCAATCCATTACCATGGAAAATATTATCTCCAAGTACTAGAGCTACACTATCCTTTCCAATAAATTCTTCACCTAATACGAAGGCTTGCGCCAAACCGTTAGGATCATGCTGCGGTACATAAGAAAAAGAGCAACCGATTTCTGAACCATCACCTAATAGCTTTTCAAAATTAGGTAAATCCTGTGGTGTAGAAATGATTAATATTTCACGAATACCCGCATTCATCAAGATCGATAGCGGGTAGTAAATCATTGGTTTATCGTAGACCGGCATCATTTGCTTGCTGACAGCCATGGTAAGCGGGTATAATCTGGTGCCGAGTCCTCCGGCAAGAATAATTCCTTTCATTATTATGATTTATTTAGTAATGATCAAACTAGCGCCCATCTAATGGGACTGAGCGTACAAATTGCTTAGTAATTCTTATTAAAACGGAACGAAGATAGGTGAAGTTTCGAAAATAGAAGAGCTTTCTTAATAAATTGCAGCGGCAATTGCAATTACAACAGTAATGCCTTAAGATGCAAATTAGAAAGAAAATAGAAAAAATTAAGCCTGACCTTCGTGTGCAAGCTTTATCGCCTGCTCCAGTCGTTTAATTCGCAGGATTAGCTCATTAGGTTTGAAAGGCTTGGCAATAAAATCATTTGCCCCTAGGCGAAATGCTTCTAATACCGTATCATCATTATCCAAAGCAGAAATGATAATTATTGGCATTTGGCTATTCTTAACGGTTCTTACGTGTGAAATTAGCTCCAGACCAGTAACGTATGGCATCATTATATCTGCTACCATAAAGTCAGGAGATTCTGTTTCCAGCTTCTCCATCGCTTCTTTCCCGTCTTCTGCTAAAATAACGTCATAACCCTGCTTCTGTAGTCGAAACTGAAGCGCAGTTAACATTATTTCTTCATCCTCACAGATTAGTATCCTCATCTGATTTGATCTTGTTTTGTAGCGTGGTAAAATATTCCCCTAACGGGAGTCCAGCTTGTGTCTATTCCGGAATATACTGCATATACGGGAAGACATTAATAAAGTTCAAATTTTCTAGTAGGAGGTAGGCTAAAAGATAAGAAAACTACAAGGTTAGTCCATTTTTGTCTAGAATGACTGATCTAACCTTGTAATTTCGTGCGGATATTAAAAGACTGAAACCCCGTTAAAGTTTAGTCATTTCTTTTTTCAACTCTTCCACTACGCTCGGGCATAAGTTGTTTAGTGTATCCATATGATTGGAAATAGTCGTCATATTTGAGTTTCCAGATTTAGCCAGGCTTTCGATTTCACGATTCGCTGCTGTCATTGAATCATTACCGACAAAAGCCAAGGTTGATTTCATTTTATGACTAACAGAACACATTTCTTCCCAAGTGGAAGCAGACACACAATTGGTCATTTTTTGTAGTTCTTCAGGAAGCTCAGTTATTAACATTTCCAACATTATCTTTTTCATGGAATCGTCGCCATCAGACATCATTTCCATATACTCAAGGTTAATGAATTCATAACCGCTCTTATTCATTGATGTTGTTGTTTCGTTGTACATACTTAGCTATTTTATTAAAAAGTTGTTTCGGCTCAAATGGTTTTAAAACAAAGTCGTCCATTCCATATTCCTTAAATTTTTCATCTTTGGAAATATGTGCATGAGCGGTCATTGCGAGAATAGGCATGCCTGAAATGGTTGGCATATGGTTGCGAATGTAATGCGTCGCTTCATAACCGTCCATTATCGGCATTTGAATATCCATCAGGATTATATCAAATTTCTTTTCTTTCAAAAGGTTAACAGCAATCTGGCCGTTATCTGCAATGGTGATTCTAATATCAGGCCATTGTTTTTCTAATGTTTTACGCGCTACTAACTGATTCATCTTATGGTCTTCTACCAACAACAAATCAATGTCTCCTTCAAAGCCTGCATCGTCTACTTCTTCTTCATCTCTTATTCCCAGTACTTCTGATCCTTTTTCAAATACTAGATCAAAAAAGAATGTAGAACCTTCTCCCAGAACAGATCGTACGCCAATTTTCCCTCCTTGTTGCTCAACTAGGTTCTTCGATATAGATAATCCAAGTCCTGTCCCTTCGTATATTCTGTTTTTATTTCTAACTCGCGTAAATGTTTCGAAAACCGCACCAAGTTTGTCTGCAGGGATTCCGATACCCGTATCTTCTACTTCAAAATTAAGTTGAACGATCCCCTCATTCTCATTTAGGTTATTAACTCTTAGCTTTACATGACCTGTGTCTGTAAATTTCACTCCGTTACCAACCAAGTTGTAAAGCACCTGATTTAGACGCAGCTTATCACCTTTAATATAACGCCCAACTGACTCTCCAATCTCTACTTCAAACACCATATCTTTTTCCTTAAACTTATATTGCATTACATTGACCAGATTAGCCAATAGTTCATGTAAGTCAAAGTCCTTGTGTTCGAAATCCACCTTTCCATTTTGTAAGGTTGAGATTTCAAGAATATCGTTGATAATTCCTAAAAGTATTTCTGAAGATTGTTTGATGGAACTGATGTAATTAAACTGTTCGTC
>CAKZUK010000053.1 GCA_937921775.1 uncultured Saprospiraceae bacterium | reverse complement strand
TTGACCAGCACTTGCACAGTGCCTGCGGTTAACATGGCGTTTGATTTCCCACCGGAAAGCAACACCATTACAACCAATCAGCTGGCATGTGGAAGCTTCGGTGATTCATGTACTTTTAATAGCCCAGAGACTTCTCCTCTAAGAGAGGTTCAGGCCAACAACAATATTATGAACATTCCAATCCCTGCCCACCAAGAGGGTTGCATCCTGATGCTTCAAGTATTTGGCGGCACGGTATCTAGTACCGGTCTTCCAGTGCTAGTAGGTACAGCGGGATCAACGCTCACGGCCACTGAGTTAAGTAATCTTAATATCGGCAACAGCGGATCAAATATTGGTTCAGGCGACACCACCAATGGCGATATCTTCCAGCAAGTGATTTGTCTTGAAGGAAATGGCATCGAGCAAGGAACGGTTAACGTTCAACTTCCGGATCTTGATCAGGCCAGTCCTGCGGACTTTGTGATGTATTCTTGGAGTCAGGTATGTTCAAGCACTTGCCCAATGAAGAAAGAATACATTAAGCAGGTGCCTATCACTCAAGGAACTAACTCAGCGTCATTCACCAATACTTGTAATGCGATTGCATTTGCCTCAGGTAGAAACGTCGGTGGTTATGAGTTGCCTATCATTGTAGATCCAATCGATCCGAATGATCCTTCAGTAACTTGCTTAACGGGTACTTGTATCGAAGCCACTTGCTTAGAGTTCAAAGATCCTCAGTGCTTAACCAACAACTGGTTAAATGGTACAGGTAGTAATGTATATAGTTATGTGTCTGCAGATGTTGCGGTTGATAACGGTGGATTAGGAATGATTTACTTCCCTTCTGCTGGAAACCAAACGATCAACTATACTCAGAACCCTACTGTATCATCCTCTGCCGGTTATACTGATGATGTGATCTATACCGTGTTTGAATTTGATCTTTGCGGAGATACCGTTAGCGATGTAATTTACACTAACTCTTGCGACAACGTGATCACTGATCCTCAAGACAGATGTTCATATCCTATCAACTATACGTGTAGCTCAACAGCGACCATCACTTATAACGTTGATGGCGATTCAACAATGACCATCACGCCAGAGATCAATGGCTCACTAGATACCAGTCAGCAGATTACGCTGAACGGAAGTGGCTCTGCCACAATGGACTTCACTGATACCGGCACCATCAGTCAGGGTCAAACAGGACAATGTTCAGTTAGATATTGTGTTCAATTAACAGGATGCTCAGGAACGGTTAACTTGCCGTCTTGGACAACAACCATGGTAGCACAATAACAATGGCAGCTAATACACAGGCCAACAATGGCTATAGCCAAATACAGGTTGGCGCATTAACTTACCTTAACAACTATTATGATTATGTATCGCAGGGAGGGACCATTGAATGGTCCGTCCCTTGCGGGACCAATCTAGCGTGGGGTTGTTGGGATGCACCAGAGACGACATCATCAACTGATGTTTGCGAACTTTGTTATAACGTTCCAACTACTTTTGATGCCAGCGGATGGGAGCAAGGAGATCCCTACAGAAGAGTTAGAGCTTTCCCAACCATTCTACTGGGATCATTAAATGGTCGAGATAGCAGCTGGGGCGTTGGTGCAAAGACGGGTTGTTTTTATACGGGTGAGCTTGCTCAAACAGGAAGATGCAATGGATTAAATTCTGATGGTTCAGATGATCTTAGCCACACTGTTTATGATATGCGAGATGTTAATGCAGCGACAAGCCTTCCAGTAAAATATAGCGATCTAAATTCATCGATCATTTGTTTTGACTATGAAGAGAATTGCAATGGCACGGTTGATGCAGTAGACAACTTGTTTCTTGACTCCTACTTTCATTACATTGGTGATTCTGCACTTTGGCCAGATGGCTATCAAACCTCTTGGGGTGAGCTAAATAAAATTAACGGCAACAAGACCTCAGCGTGGAATTTGAACGTGTGGTTTTGCAGAGATATTCACCCAAATAGCACAGCCACGACAGCATGGACTGGTGGTGGCGTCATGCTATCAAGCTTCACTCTGCCAAGCGGGCAGAATGTCAGCATCAACTGCAAGCATGAAAGAGGCGGTCATACTTTTGATGAAGGTTGCGGCGGTGGTTTTTTCTACATTGGTGTAATATTAAACCCACAAGAATGTGGTGCTTACTGCCTTGACTATCAAGAGCTGGCGGACTATGTAGGAAGTCAATTATTTAAAGACCATGTATTAAACAACCCTGCTTGTTTGCAAATATGGAATGATCTTGGCAATCCGCCTTTTATTGTTGATGAGCCTCAAAACTATGTGCTTGATGGACTTGCGCTAGGAAATGAGATTTGGTTCTCTGAAACCAATCAATTGACTTGCAACTGCTTTAAAGATGTGAGCTTTTTTGTTAATGGAAGTGTTTACGGCAAGACCAGTCAAAAGGTGACCACTGATTGTCTCGCTTGCTCTTCTATCACTACCACGGTTAATGGCGCCACCAGCACCAATCATCAAATTAATTGCGGTGAGACTAAAAATATTATTGTAGAGCTTCCTCCAGAGCCCAATAATCTTCCTTACTCTCTTTACTTAGAAGGATTAAGCTCATACGGAACTGTTAACTATCAAAGTGTCACAACGCTTGCCAATGGCAATCTGGCCTATACTTTTGCCTATACGGCCAATTCAACGGGTTGTAATGGTATAGATCCTATTGTGCTGAAATGGTCGCCTACCGGAGATCAAGCCGGATGCACTTCATGTAACTTATTTAACATGGAGGTCGGTGAGTGTGCAGATTGCGGCTTAGTGAATCAATGTGTTCCTTATTCAATCGATCTAGAAGTCGGCCAATCGGTAACAGTGACCCCTTCAATGATCAGTAACAATCCAGCAGCGGGCACCATTATTTCTAATGTAACTGCTGAGTCTAACTGGACATTTACCAGTGAAGCCTACCAAAACCCAAATATCGTTATAACCGCAGAAACGATTGGCCAAAATGTACTGGCAGTAGAATTAAGTGATGGATTAATATGCAATGTGACGGTAAATATTGTCGAAACTACAACGGGAGGTGGTGGTGATTGCTTACCAGTGACCATGGAGGTGGTTAACGGCAAGATAGTAATCACCAATCCTAACCCAGATCCAGTGACAGTAAGTCAAGGGGTCTCATCTAACATCATAGGATTGCCTGCAACTATCGCCGCGAACTCTAGTCAACAGTTTGACTTTATTGCAAACGATAAAATTTGTGTAATGACATCCTGCTAAACAAAAGGCCCCAAAATGTACGGTAAAGTAAAAGTAGTGGTCCCCGAGGGAGTTTATGTACTCCCTGAGGGATATTGCGGAGATGGAGTGACTGAATACTGGATAAATTCCTGCGAAGTCAACAAGTTTGATAAAAAAGAGCCCAGAGTTTACTGGACCCCCAAGGATAAAGTCATGCCTTGCGGAGATGTTCTTATTTATGAAAAATTATGCGAGCTAGTAGAGATCAATACAGCCATTGGCAACATTAACTCCTATTTTTCTACTGGTCAATGTGTCACAGAGGAAGGGCCTTATTGCGGAATGGAAGTTGTGGCTTGCATGGACAGCACGGGCACTCAGACTATGTATATATTTGATTCAGCGACCAAAGCGATGATTGTACTACCTGAGGGCACTGCCTGCGGATTCTGTACCGATGAACTTCTATTAGGTCAATTTGAAATAGAAAGCATCTCAATTCAATATTGCGCGACTGAGGATTCACAAGTGACTCCGGAGGATCTTATTGCATTGATCAATGACTCTGGGGAAACATTTAACAATTCAGGAACGGCTATTGATTTAAGCAATCCTAATCAAGAAATAATTAGCGCTTCAGTCCAAACTTATTTTATGGATTCAATTGTTAAAAAGCCAGATGGATCTGAATTTACAGTATTTGCAGATTCAGCTTGTGTAGAGTCTAAAAGTGGATTGGTCATCCAGCAATTGTATCAAGGCGGTAAATATTTGATTGGCGATACTCAAGCGGACGGATCTTCAAACAATATCGTTATTGATGAAACGGTTATTTGGCCTTGTGGTACCGCTGGTGTTTATTGCTTCAGTGTAAAAAACAAGTTGTCTGATAACAAATAAAAATACAACCACAACCACATTAACCACATTAATCACATTAACCACATTACAGATCTTGAAAATTAATTTTTCGAATCTATAATGTATTCAACAAATCCCTAGTAGTAAAACTAATTTATGATAATCATGTCATAATTAGTTCATTTAACAAAACAATAATTATAATTATAAAGGTAATAAAAATGGGACAAGCAATTGTAGGAACTCCTAAAAAAGCTGCAGATCAATTCACTTGCGAATACGAAGAAATCGTTATTCCTTTTTGTAACATTGGTCCTGATGATGTTGACGTGGTTCACACGTTCGCAGAAATCGAAGCGCTAATTAATGCAAGCGGTGAGACTTTTAACAGCGATGGGACAGCGGTTGATTTGGCTGATCCTGAGCAATCTCTTTTCTGGATCGATGTCACGACTTATTTCTGTGATTCAGTGCTGAAAGGTAAGGGCGCTGATGGCGCAGATTATACCGTATTTAATGACGGTGCATGTATTACTAATGCCGCTGGTGATGTAATCTTCCAGCTATTCCAAGGTGGAACTTATGCTCTTGGTGATTCAGACCTTGATCCAAACACAGCGGTTGTTGTAGACGAAACTGTGGTTTGGCCTTGTGGTTCAGGCGGAAGATACTGCGTGAAAGTGAAGAGAACGCTTGATGCTGTTGCTGCTGCGAAAGCCGCTGCCGCTGCTAAAGGTTAATTTAACCACTTAATGTCAACCCTGCTTGCCATAAATTGAAAAGTTCATAGAGAATTTGATCACGCTGCATCATAAATTAAGATGCCATTGGGGAGGCTGAACAACCTAGAATTAGTACAAGGCGAGTAGTATGACAACAGAATGCACCGAGCACCAAGATGATGAAAATTATAATGGATGTCGGTGCATTTTTTTTTATGACGTTCCGCATTATATAAAAAACCCTGAAACCAATATAACTTTCGATGGGATTACTGGCTCCCTGAAATCCCTTGAAAAATACATAAAAAGAAAAGGGGGTGTTCTTTACCTCACGGAGAGTGATTCACTTGATTCTCTTGGTGATTACAACGTAAAGATAATACTCAATAACGAGCCCGATACAGAAAAATATCTCTCTCTCGGAGAGATCATTATTAACGGCATGCCTATAGCAGGTCATTGGGATTTTGATTCCTTCCCGCCAAAACACAGATTTGAACTATGGAATCAAAGGCTACTCACAGCCTCCATTAGCCCTGTCTTCTCCCACCCAAGTCATAATAAATTAATATTTCGCTACATAAATAGTGAAGACCTATCTTTTGATATAAAAGGAAACGCTAGCTTCAGAGAGCGCTTGGAAGAGTTCCATTTGGCGGTCAATTATGCTATACCAAAAAATAAAATTACTTACAGTGAAATTCATCAGATGCATATAGAATTTCATGTCTCTGCAGATCAAGAGCTTCCCTACGAAATAGTCACCACCTTTAATGAGGGTAGAAATGAATCTATCATGGATGTGTGTATCAACTATAGTGAAAACACGCAATGGGAATGCTTTAGGGATAAAAACAACGAAAATATTATATGGAAAATAAATGGTGAAGAGGAGATTTATAATGAACCTATGGGGGCAATAAAACACCCCTACAAATATCCAGCCATCGACAAGCAATTTCCTCAATTCACCCAATTGTCAAAAATAAGTGGGGGGCTCTATATAATGAATGAGCACGGAGACCCCCTTATTTTTGATAATAAGGTCGATTGTTATTATAGAGAAATGGAAGAAGGATACCAAGCCTCATTAATAAAAAATTTTAACGAAGACAGAGTAGATTATATCGAGCCTGTGCAAGATGGTTATTTTGCCCAAGAAGATGCCGCCAGTATAGATTTCATAGGTCGGCTTGGAAGTAAAAAAAATAATGATGAGAGTGAAGAATCCGTGATGTTTTCCTATTATAGAAAAAAGAGTTCAAATATCTACCCATTGGGAGATGACAAAAATATTTCATCCGGCCCTTCATTGTCTTTTGCTGGAGAGACTCCCGATGGATATATATCTGCAACATGGGAATCTAGCAGGCCTACCCACAGCACAGGGCCGATACCCTTTAAAAACAAAAATCACTTTGTGACTTGTTATGACAGTGAAAACAACCTCTATCAAAATTTTTTAAGAGTTAACGTTTGGCCGATAAACAACGCAATAATAAAAAATGTAAAAGTAATTTTTTCTGATTTTCAACCTTCTCATGATGGATTAACCAAAGGAGATTCAATTGATCTTTCCGAAATAAGCGGTTACAAGTCAATTGATTTTTATGATTATGAGGGAAATCATGATAAAGACAAGACCACTTTTAAAGAAAATAATGAATTGTATTCACCTGAGAGTTCATTTAGCGCTTTAACGGTCTCTTATAATGGATCAGTAACAGATCAAATATTTTCCTTTCATACCGATCAGGCCTCCAAGGGAGTATGTAGCATAGAGGTTAATTACGAGGTTCCTGTCAGGGAAACGAGCAATGGCTTGATCCTTGATGATTGGGATTATGATCAGGATAATATATATGATGATTTCGGAGTAATTGAATATCACTCAAGAGTTTTCAACGAAGAAGATCCAGAGATAATAAAAAGGCCTATTCCAAATACTTTTTACAATAGAGAATCGAAGATAAGTTTAAATAGGCACATAAAGAACGCCATCAGCTCAGCCAGTAAGCAAATAGAAATCAATATATTAAGATCTGGCGGAGATCAATCGGTCAAGGGGCTGACTTCAAAAGGAGATGTGCAAAATATAAATGTAAGTAATGGAGACTTCATTGTATATGCCTACCTTTCAGCCGAAGACAGGGCCATTGATTTTTGCGCTTTCTCTCTTAGCGATAAATTAACAAAAATATTAATGCCCACAGATAAGCTGATGAAGAATTTTAATTCTAATTACAGTTATCCCTTTAAGGTTAAAGAGGTTAAAGAGGACATTGAGATTCTTGGGCCTTATAAGTTTACAGATAAAAGCAATGAGGACTGGAACTACTACACTGTCACTGTAGGCTCCGCTTATGAGGATAGCTTTTATATAAGTGACAAGAGAATGAGGATTGGAAATCCCTACGGGAAGCTTTCAATTAAATCTTCTGATGTGGCTTCAACAGAAAAGGCCTGCGTCATAAAATATGAATATTTAGGTGAGAGCCCAAAACCCGTATCTATCTATGAGTCAGTTGTTGAAGGAACGGTAACCACAATGACTAACGGAGCCCAATTTTTTGTTGAATATAATAGCGAAGAAAAGTTGTTTAACTTTAAAAGGGTCTCTTGTGAAAAATACGAGTACCATCATTCTGAATTCAGACCAAAGCTCATATTTATAGATGGAAACAAGAATAATATATCTAGTAACAACGTTGTGCTCATATATGAGAATGCCAATCTAACTTTCAATAGTG
Organism: uncultured Saprospiraceae bacterium; assembly: GCA_937921775.1. GTDB lineage: Bacteria > Bacteroidota > Bacteroidia > Chitinophagales > Saprospiraceae > CALGLS01. The sequence goes on along the minus strand of CAKZUK010000053.1, from coordinate 2,704 downwards.
ATGACAAGTTAGTTTCATATGAAAGCGATTATTACGATTCAAATGTCAATGAAATTAGTGATTTTGATATTTCCGGATCAGATAGCTTAATGATTGATGCGCAAATAGATGAGAGTGAAGAAATATTCCTTACTCGCAGCAGTTGTTACGAGTATCTTCCGGCAAGGCGTGCAACTAACGCCGACCAACTATCAAGCATAAAAGAATTAGTTGGTCGAATTAAAAGAAATAAAAAATCTATCTTAAGAAGATCTCTATTTACAAGTCAGGTGCCCGTTGAAATAATAAACAATAGGAAAGAGACTGTGGAGCATCTGCTTAATATGCTTTATCTTTATGAAAGTGAGGTAGTCACCACGGCGGATGAAAAAATAGATAAAGCCGAAGAAATAAAGCCTTTAGAAAAAATAATATCTGAAGGAAACGATCTAAAGATCGAAGTTTATAAACTGAAGAATGAAGTCGAAACAATGCCTTCAGATATTTTCTTCTCTAGATCCAAATACATAATGAATCAAATAGACAGCCACTCTCATGAATTCCAAAATATCATCAGGGAAGTCGAGGAAAGAGGAGAGAGATACGAGAGATCTTTAAGCTATTTGAGAGGAACGAAATTGATTGTAGTTGACTTTTTCAAGTTGGGTGAGGTTATCCCTAGTCGAGAAAGCTTCTTCTTAAAACAGCATGCCGATAAAGAATACAAAGAAGTGACGCCATTCACCATTGATGCGAACTGGAGAGAGGGCTTGTGCGACGATCTCGAGTACGATCAGTTGGAAAGCGGCCAAAGTTCAAGCGAGCCCTATCGCAGCGATATATGGCAAATAGAGGCTTTCTCAGAGCAATATGCTGGCTTTGGATTCAAATTGTGGGCAGCTGAATTGTTAAATAATGTGAAATTAAATGAAATCTTCAATGAAAACCATAGTCATATTAATGGTACGTATGATTTACAAGGAAGTTTAGCTGATTATTATGATTACAAGTCAATAAGAGACCATTTAGCAGAAAATAATAACTTAAAAAATAAAATAAAAGGAATAAATCAATATGTTCAAGAATTCTATCTTTGCGCTAAAAGCAGCGTACTGCTTAGACATTATGACAGAGGGCCAGATTCAGATGCTAACATTTATGTTGCTCAACATTGCGCTAATCTACTTCATCTAGACAAAGAAACGCTCGATCTCCCCTCTGGAGTTCACCACTTCTTAATAGAAGTTTCAGGTGAAGGTAACTTTATTGCCTTAAAATTTGAAATTTCATACAATAATGGTGCAACTTGGGAACCTATTAAAGAGTCAAATATTTTTTATATTAAGCCAGAATTCAAAAAAACGCCTGTAATGGGCGTTTTAGGCGATAACAAATTAATCGATATTTCAACAAACAAAAGGGTTGATGTCGATGAAAAAATTGTTTTCTGGTCTGATCCGACACCTAATAAGTCATAAGGTATATCAATGAGTATTGATGATTACATAATAGAAGAAAAATTCCAAGCACTGGCTGATCATTTAAATCATCACTGGGTAGGCACCTATTTGGTGGATAATAATGATTCAGGCATTAGTCCAGAGCCTGTTGAAAATCAGCTTTCTGAATGCACTGCAAAAACCCTGAATGGCGTCATTTGGAATAAAGACACCATTACTATTGCCATCTCAAATAAAATTTCCACTGAAGAAAAAGACTTCATCGGCGATGAGTTGGTTTTCTTCAAGAGCTGGATATCAAGATTAATGGATAAGAAAATTATTCTTGATGACAGATATCAAGACGAGGCTGACATATTCTTCACATTGGATGAGGTTGATGGTCGACTAGGAAGATGGGGCAGCATTAAACAGTGGATTTATAAAGGCGGGCTTGACAAGGTCGTTATTACCCTTGACAGCGAAGATATTATTAAGGGCGGAAGTAAGAAGCAAAAGACTTATATTATAAGACATTTAGCGCTCCATGCATTTGGAGTTAAGCATTGTGACAAAACATCAAAGAATCTTTCATCAGAGAAGTATAACGGTATTACTGATTACGGGGACTACGAAGAGAAATCAATAAAGCTGCTATACAAATAAAAACTGAGGAGAGAAAAATGAAATTAATGGTTGAGTATGCTGTAGAAGGATTAACTTTATTGGGCATTATGGCAACAATAGTGGCGCAATGGGTGAGAACAGGATCGAAGATAGAAACGCTAGAAAAGAGACACGCCGAAGTAGCTTCAGATGCAGAGGAGATGAAAAGATCTCTTTCTGAAATGAAAGAGGAATATGCCGCTTCAAAAGAGATGAGGCAAAACATGATTGACAATATCAATGAGTCAAGAGGCGATACAAAGAAACTGGTTAAGCAAATGGCCGAAGTATCAACAATGGTTAGGGTGCTTTATCACGACAAAAGCAAAGACTAAAATGAAAAATATAAAAATACTATTATCATTATCCCTATCATTAACCATTGGGCTTTATTCAAATTTAGCTCAATCAAATGATTTCATAAAGGTGGGAGGCTTTGAAAGTTTGCCTGCAGAAAATCTTGTTGAGTGGATAATTGATGATTACAACTTAAATTACTCAATGGATCTAAGTAGTGGAAAGCCTATAACCTATTTCTGCTTTTCTTCGAAAAAGCTCGAGAATGATAGATATTGCATTATTGTTAACACTCCGCCCAACATAGTTGAGATGAAAAACAA
>CAKZUK010000052.1 GCA_937921775.1 uncultured Saprospiraceae bacterium | reverse complement strand
ACTTTTATTGGTTACCAGCTTGGAGGTTGGTCGGGAGCTATTGCAGCGAGTATTGGAATTTTCCTTCCTTCTTTTCTTTTTGTTTGGTTGCTCAATCCGTGGATTCCTAAGATGCGTCAGTCTAAGATTTTGTCTTACCTACTGGACTCGGTGAATGTGGCTGCTGTGGCGATCATGGTTTCTGTTTTGATTAAAATGGGAGGTGATGTGTTGTTTGATTGGAGGGCTTGGTTGATTTGCGGATTGGGTTTGCTGGCTGTATTTAAGTTGAAGTTGAATTCTATGTGGGTGATATTGGGGGGTGCTATTTTGGGTTTTGCTTTGAGTTTTGTGGGATGATAAAATGAAAATTTGAATTTTCACTCGAACGTATTTTGAACCACAAAAGGAACAAAAGTTCACAAAAAAAATTACGCGTTTTTTTCGTTCGAGTGCTTTTGATTCCTTTTGTTTCTTTTGTGGTTCAAACACATCTTCTACTTTTCATTTACTACGACAATAAAAGACCAGAAATCGCTAGACGATTTCCGGTCTTTTTTATTGAGCCTTGTTATAATTATTCCTTATGGTAAAACAATGATCTTTGCGGTCAACTCTCCGTGGATGCTTTGCGCTTTACAAAAATAAACACCAGCGCTTACCTTCGATCCTATTTCCCATTTCCATTCCAGTACTTTGTCATTTTCATTCGGCGAGTCTAAGCTTGTAATCAAACGACCAGACATATTGTAAATCCCAAGGGTCCAATCAGCAGCAGAAAGCGTATTGGTGTAAGTCAAACGAATCGTCGCTTCTTCACTAGCAGGATTGGGTGAGGCACTTAGACTGGCTTCTGAAACAATAGAATCATAATCGGTATTCACAGGGATGATCGTTCCGCTATTCAACAAACAACCAATACACGGCTCGCCTCCCTGAGAAGGCTCAAGCGCTAGAAATGCCGTCAATCCCGTAAGTACTCGCTCCTCAATACTTTGTTCGACAATTGCGAGTCGATCATCATCCGATCCCGCTAAAATTTCTAACTCTTTTAAATAAGGGCCATACCACATTTCTCGCATCAGCGTATCACCCTCCATAATATTTGGTATATCAATCGAATTTGACATATTGTAAAATTCGCCATTATCTGTTACCAGATTCGCATTCACGTGTAAAGGAAAGTTACCTAGATATTTTCCAGTTTGAAGAATGACTCCTTGGTTTTCTTCATTGAGTTCAACATCACTTATTGAGTAACGATGATAAGTAATCCCATTCTCCAAACTTGTCGTATAATCTATGATTCCTGTAGGTGTTTCCAAATCAGGAAAAATAGTTTGAAGCCATTCATCAAACATTTGGCTACTATTTCGATACACTCTAAAATCTACCTCAGGGTTAAGTCCTTCAAATAATTCATAAAAATATTCATTCCCTTCATATTCTTCATTTCCGTAAAAGATAATCGAAATATTTTCATTCTGATAATCCATAATGGTCAATGGTATATCTGTTGGCATTAGATTTTCAAGATCCAAAAATATCTCATCCGCATAAGGAGGGTAAACGTAATCATCATTGGCTGCCATCAAATAGATGTGACCAATATCATCTTGACTTTCCGCCCACGTAAAACTCTCCACCAACAGCTCCACTAAATCAATCGTATCCTGAGCTTCTAGTAAGGTATAAAGTGTGTCTCCAAAAGTTTCGGAATCAAAATTCCACCAAGTTTCACTTAAAAATTGTAAACCATTGGTGGTCAAAACAGCAAGGTTGATTTCGTCATTTGGCTTAAAGTGGTTTTGAAATTGTTCTTCTACATAATTTTTGAAAAATGGTTTAGAAAATTCCGTCTTTGCTTCATTATAGTCCAGTATGATTAAGGATCTTGTAGGTTCTCCAGTTAGCGCTTGCCAATCGGGAACATAAGCCAGTTGATAAAAATTATCACTTCCTTCTGAGAAAGTACTTAAAAATATATTGTCGTCTGTAAAAGGAGCATCAACAATCAGTGCTGTTTTTTCAGCTTCCACAAAGTCGCTTCCAGACCATTCCATGTAATGCATCAATGCACCAGCTCCGTTTACAACCGTATCAGTCATTGGAATAACAAGATTATCTATTTGAAATTTTGGTGCATCCCACTGTTCATCCACCAACATTCCTATACCAATTGTAGCAGGTCCATAATCTGTACTTTGCAACATGTTATTCAACAAATCAGTTTTGACTTCTTCTAAATCCCATTCGGTAGGAACCAAGAAACTCATTTTTATTTTGCGAGACTCTCCTTCAAACATCGGGTAAATTCTGATTTCATATCGGTTGTCTGACAAACGATAAAAGAAAGAAGGGTCTTGATTTCTCTCCACAATTTCTTCATAGGTTTGCAAAGCTGTCCAGTAATCTATTATATCAGCTTTTATTATATCAGATCCAATCCACAACCATGAATCATGAACGATTGATTTACTTGGTAGATCGAACTGCCAAACAATTTCATATTCTCCAGTCCACGAATAAGCATCCGGTCCTTGAGAAATAGTAGCATAAAATTCGATTTCCGTAAAAATTCCTTGAGGTTCGGTTATGATGGTAATTTCATCAAACTGACCGTGCGTCCTATACTCAGCCCAGTCGGGAGTTGAGGTAATAGGAACATCCCAGGCATTAGGGTCTGAAACTCGCAAATAGTTCTGTGCATCCATCGACGGAATGCTAACTAAAAATAGGAAACAGATAAAGAGGTAGAAAGGGCGCATAATGTTGGTTTTAGGTGATAAAATATTTTTTCGTTTTCTAAAGTTTAGACTTAAATCTTAATTTTATTTAATAACATGCTTGGTATGTCGCTTCACAACATTTTTAGTCGATGATAGCATACTGCATTTGACAGCTACTTTACAGATATCGTTCAAGTTTTGTTTTCTCATCAAACATTTGCTTCGTCATATTTTAGTATCTTCACTAATAGAGGATCTAATTTTACGATAGTATTTTTTTTGAATTATAAATAATGAACCGAGATAAGCTAATAACTTCCTTGCTTGCATCTAGCCTATTCATTTTTTTCGCGTTATTAATTAGCAAATTTTCTGGTAACGACTTGAAGGGAGATGAATATCGTTTCTTTGGTTATGCCCAATATTTACTTTTGGAAGCTAAGTACGCAATGGATTCAGATGGACTACTTTGGAATGGGCCGGGCTTGCCAATTATCATGGCTCCCTTTGTTTATTTTGAAGTACCAATTTTGAGAATTCGACTTTTGAATGCACTTTTTCTTAGTGGAGCCTTTCTTATTCTTCAAGGTGTTTTCCGAAATTTCTTATCCAGAAAATATGCATTGCTACTCAGTGTTGCCTTAGTACTTTTCCCAGCTGTTTTAAAAATCGCCTTGGTCTTTTACACAGAAGTTTTATGCTTTTTACTAATTAGCATTTTGATTTATTGTTTTGATCGTTTGCACAAAAAGAAAAGTAGAGGCTTAGTAATTGGTACGGCTGTTTGTTTTAGTTATTTGATTTTGACAAAAATAATTTTCTTCTTTGTCTTGCTGATTTTATTCATCTGCAGTTTTGTATTAAAATTTAGAAACAACAATCAGTCGCATCGACAGTTCTCATCTGTGTTTAGCTTAAGCTTTATTTTCATACTCCCCTATTTGCTGTATACTTATCAGGTTTCTGGAAAATTCCCCTATCTCGGAAATTCAGGAGGCATGCAAATTTATTGGATGACGGTGGATGGATCGGAGCATAAAGGTGAGTGGCATCCTTTTCCCGGTGATTGGAATCCCTTTCCGTCCAGTTCAACACATCAATGGTCGACCAAAAGTCGAACCAATGAAATCTGGTATCAAGAAAACGAAACAGTGATTGAGGAATGGAAAAAACTAGGACCTGTTGCTGCTGACGCTTTTTTGAAGAAAAGATCTTTGCAGAATATTAAAAAGCAACCACTAGTCTATTTGAAAAACATTTATCACAATGCCTCAAGATTGATTCTAAATGTCCCAAGGGATCAAACCAGAAAGGCTGGTAAGTTATCTTGGTTGAATATTATTTTCGTTTTTGGCCTTGGCTTTATCCTCCTCAAGCTTAAGAAACTACTAGCTAGCAAAAATACTGCTGTGCTTTTTTTGCTACTATTTATGGCTAGTTATTTATTGGGTAGTTTGTTGCTTTGCGGCTATGATCGTTTTTTTGTGATTGTGTTTCCGGTGATTGTTTATTTGTGTTTGGTTTTGACTCCTCGGAAGCTAGTTCCTAAAAAACCTTAAGTACTGCTCCTTTCGTTTTTGCATACCGAATAGTGCAAGTCGAGTAAACATTCAGTTTTCTAAATATTTGCCCGCATCGCTCTTTGGAATGTTGCTCTTTCTTCCATAACACTTTTTCTTTTTTTCAGTTCATCATTGCTTTTTCCAATTTATGAACTTTTAAAAGTGTAAACTATGTTCCTTTAGAAGTATGAAATATGTGGCTTGTCTATATTTTCAATCTACCATCAAATCCTGAATTAAAGCACTAGTCCAATCAAAATACTCAGTCCCATAATTTCATCTAAGGGGGAAAATTCTAATTCCCACCTGTCTCACGGCCAAGCAAGTTCACATTCTAATTCTTCCTTCATTCATCCCGAATAGCATCCACCGGATTCGACAAAGCAGCCTTCACTGACTGCACACTGATCGTAAAAAACGCCAGCAACATCACCCCTAGCCCACTCACCAAAGTCACCCACCAAGGGAAGTCAATCCGATAAGCAAAGTCCGCTAACCAGTCTGACAAAAAATACCAACACAGTGGAGTAGCCAACAACATCGCCAAGCCAATCAACTTGATAAAGTCTTTTGAAATCAATTGTAAAATTTGTGGGACAGATGCGCCTAGCACTTTTCTAATTCCAATTTCCTTGAATCGTTGTTGCGTCAAGAGTGCTGCCAATCCGAACAAACCAAAACAAGCAATAAAGATCGCCAACATGGCAAAGTAAGCAATGATGCTCGACAGTCGTCGCTCTGGCTCATACATTTCCTTGATCGTTTCGTCAAGGAAAGTATATTCAAATCCTTTTTCTGGGAAAGCAGCTTTCCATTTGTTTTCTACAAAACTTAATGTCTCTCGAATATTGGAATTTTCAATACGCAAGGCAAAGTAACCAAAAGCACCTGGTCGAACATCCATCAACAATGGTCCAATTTCATCATGTAAACTTTCAAAATGAAAATCTTTTATCACTCCAACAATCTTAGCTTCCTTTCCTTCCATCGACATCAATTGACCGATCGCTGATTCGGGATTTTTAAATCCCAGTTGTTTCATTCCATTCTCATTTACAATAAAGGCATCAATGTGATCTGTACCAAAAGAAGCATCAAAGTCACGACCAGCCAATAGTTGATATTCAAAGGCTTCATAAAAATCGTAATCAACTGACAAAACATGAGAAGTCATATTCTCATCTTCGGGCACATGCTCCGAGGCAACATGACGCGAAATCGCACCAAGCCCCGGTAGGCGAGAGCACTGTGTCACTGCTTTAATTTTTGGATTGGTCAACAGACTTTCATCGAATGTGTTCATCCGCTTACGAAGGCCTGCATCGCCGGGGCGTAAAATCGAATTGAGATTATTGCCACTATCTAATGGCACACTGATTATAAGATCTTGATTGAATCCTAAAGGCTGATTGGCCAGATATTGAATTTGCATGTAGATGGTCACTGCTCCTGCAATAAATCCAATCGCTGCTAAAAATTGCAAGGTTATCAAGCCCTTTCGCAACCACTGGTTCCAACCTTTCGAACCACCACCTCCCACTCCCTTCAACACCTTCGCTGGTTGAAATCGACTCACAAAAAACGCGGGATACAAACCTGCTAACAATCCTGTCAGTAAAAAGATACCTAAAAAAATAAAGAGCACCAAAGGATTAAACATTGCCATAAACGGAATCTTAATCCCCGTCAAACTATTCAGCGAAGGCAAAGCCACCAAGGTAATCAACAATGAAATCAAAAAGGAAAAAAGACTTAATAACATTGACTCACCAAGAAACTGTCCAATCAATGCAGAACGTTGCGCACCCAATACTTTTCGAACGCCAACTTCTTTCGCACGTGTCATCGAACTAGCGGTAGAAAGATTGATAAAATTGATACAAGCAATAAATAAAGTCAACAAGCCAATCGATAAAAACAAGTATAGATAACTGAGGTTACCAGAAGTTTTAGGACCACCTGCATCTGTATAAAGGTGAATTTTTTTTATTGGAAAAAGAGTAAAGGATTGCATGGAACGCATTCGCTCATTCCCTCTTTCAGCGATGAATCCAACAAAACGCTCGTCTACTTTTTTAGGATCTTGATTCGGTTTTAATTTTACGTAAGTATAAGAATGTGTTGCCGTCCAATTCCTTTCGGTAAATTCCTGAATACTCTCACGCGCATGAGGTGGCTCCACTTTAAACATGGTTTCAAATGGCAACAAGAGATTAAAGGCTAGATGCGAATTATCCGGCCAGGCTTTCACCACTCCAGAGATGCGATAACCTTCCTCACCTGCCAATCGCAGACTTTCTCCAAGGACATCCGTTTTACCAAATAATTTTTTAGCTGCCAGATCTGTGATGACCACTGCTTCTGGATGATCTAGCGCAGTATTAGCATTGCCATGCAAAAAATCAAATTCAAAAACATCAACAACCGTTGAATCAACAAAGAACACATCTTCCATCTCAAATTGTCGTTGACTCTCAGCTAACTCAACACTCAACTCTCTAGGATAAAATCGACTGACCGCTTCTATCTCTGGAAAGTTGTCAACAAGTAATGGTGCAATCGTTGGTGGTATTCGTCCCATTCTTCTCGCTTCACCACGATTGATCGTGTATTCTACTCGATAAAGTTGGTCACCGTCTTTATGAAAATCATCATAATTAAACTCATGCCAGCAGTAAAGAATAGTCAGAAAGCAACAGGCCATTCCGAGAGAAAGTCCGAAGATATTGATTAGGGAAAAACTTTTGTTCTTCTTTAGGTTGCGGAACGCAATTTTGAATTGGTTTTGCATGATGCTCTTTTTAGTAAAAAAATTTGAAGACGGAAGACCGAAGTTTCTCTCTAAGGTGATATACGATCGCGAGAAACTTTCGTCTCCCTCTGCCAGCTGGCTGATTCCGTCTTTTTTTTTATTTACTAGTGAGCGAGAAGAGACTTGTACTTAATAGCACTTTAAATGATATTCAATAATACGAGATTTTGGATTGGAATCCTAATGGCAGCTATATTAGCTTTGTTTAATCACGGTTACCTTGCAAATTTTTTCATTCTTCACTTCAAAAATCAGTACTAATTCTAAAGCAGTATCTGCTCCCATACGTCCAGTAATACTTTCGTGATCAATTACGATGTTGCCATAAGTGATGCGTTTGGTAATAGTAGAAGACCATCATACTAGCTATATAAAACTCCCTAAGATGGAAGTAAATAATTAAAAACTAGCTAAGCATTTTCTTATTTTGTAAAAACCTCATCCAACTCGAGATGTGTAATTATCAGTTCATTTTCCCCCATCACTGGCAGCCACAACATACCGCTCTTCTCCACATAATAAAAGTCCGCAGGTCCAAGCATCGTATCTTTCAAAGCTGGTTGAGTTATTTTGTTCTCTACATCATAAATCATAAGCTGACCTCCTTTCTCAAAATCTTTCCAGTCTGAAAATAAAATGTACTTATCGTTTACCAATTGTAGTCCATCTAGGTATCCTTGATAAGCCATCAACTGAGCTTGCTTAATATTTTCTTGATTTAAATCTGCTTCCATAATCACACCTACCGCTTCGCCTTCTATTCCAAATCCACACATCAATAGGCGGTTTCTTTTTGCATCATAATGTAATCCATTGACGCCAGTCATATCTCCATATATTTCAAAGATGTCATAACTCCCTTCGCCATAGCTATCTATTTCAAAAACATAGCCTATGTCTGTCGCTGACACTAATAAGTATTGATTGTCTTTTACCGTTAAGTCATTTAAGAATACCGTCCCATATCGACTAAAGTCCAATTCCAATATCTTCTTTTGACTAGCAATATCATAGCCTCTCACCTTGTCAACATCTGCCGTATAAATCGCACCATTCAAAATTGCCATTCCTTTTGGTGCATCTAGCCCTTCAATCCATTTGAGTTCCAATACTTCGCCGTTTGCATTCAATTTACTGATAAAACCATCTCCATCCTTTTCACTAGGCATTAGCTCTCGACCAACGTTGGAAACGTAATAGAATTCGCCATCAGTGGCCACACTCTCTGGCGAATGAAACCCAGTTATAACTTTTTGTGAATTGCTTTTATGGTAAGATTTGATATCTGCTCGGGCTGCCTTTTCCATTGTGGTATCTTCATCCACTACAACATCCGATTCGACGATGTCGGTTTTGGGCTTTTCATTCTTGCAGGCAAATAGCAAAAACAATAGCAGTAAGCTTGATATTTTATTTAGCATGGGAGGTAATTAATTTGTTGGGGCAAAGGTCGGAAAAAAAATGTAAAAACATTGCTGAAAGCTAATTAAGTGGGAATGATTTTACAAGGCTGGAAGTGGGAGGTCGGAAATGGGAGCTTGGAAGTTGGAGAATTCCAATATACACGGAGTCTACCTCACGCTAGACAGGCTTCGCGTAAGTGGGCACTTCCTAGGTCAAAACGCCAGTTGACTAACAATACTAGAATCCTTAATCCTCCGATCATCTGCCAGCATCATCGCTTTGCTGATAATAATTGACAACATCTGATCTCCCTCAAATGGCAAAAACACTTTCTGGCCTTTTTCCTCTTTTCGATTGGGAACGATACAGAGATATTGATCATTGGGCTCCATGAGTATATTGCCACTACCTATATGAATTTTATAAGTGCGCAAATCTCCTTTAACAACTAGGTAGCGACCACTAAAACTACAGCGTGGTGCAATCTTAAGCCGTGGAATCAAACCTTGCAAAACCTCCTTTCGAACTTTAGATGATTCCGACAATTCTGCAAAAGAATAATTGCGCCAATATTCATCCATGCCTTCATCACCACCATCCTGCCAATTCGGATCATTACCAATACTAGTGACACCTACATAGAGATCCACATCGCGCATCACTTCCGAAAAAACGATGGCGGGTACATCTGACATTTCGAGTTGAATACTGCCTTCATAAAAACGAACTTGATCAGTAAAAACGTGATTGAAAATTCCACCAGGAGTGGTCTCTCCGCTATCCCAATCTACCTCTACCCAAAACTCGGCGCTCATATCCCAATGTGGCAATTGTAATGTAGGCATATTGTGCCCATCCCATTGTCCGAGTACCGAAAACTTCCAACCACGTACTTTGCAGAGTGCCCCGAATTGATGCTGCCTCAGAATATGTGCGGCGAATCGATTCGAATAATTTTCCGTTTCCAACTCTGCATCGGTTACGATATAAATTTCGCGATAAGCTTGTTTGAAAGCTTGTTGAATTTCTAGCGTAGCCAATCGGTTTCGCCATTGCAAAATAGTATCTGCCGAAAAACCGATTGGATGCCATAGTACTACTTTTGTTTTATCATCAATCCAAGTTATCGCATTTCCTTCTACATCTTCCCATACACCATTGTGCCAAATCGCTGTTATTTTTTTTCTGCCTTTTACAAAATGCCATATTAAGGTTTTCGCAATGAAACTTACCAGTGGATGTTC
>CAKZUK010000051.1 GCA_937921775.1 uncultured Saprospiraceae bacterium | reverse complement strand
AAGTTGGAACCAATTTTATCTTGTGAAACAGAGACATCCGTATTCACTTCTTCTGTCTGTGGATATAATATTTTTGAAATAACGATTGCCCCAGGAGCTGCCATTACAGAAGCCGCAAGTAGGTGCTTCGCGAAGTAAAGTTGCAAAGCTTCGTCATCTCCACCAAGGAAACCTATGTAAGCAGCTAGTACTGCACCAGCCACTGTTGCCATACCACCGATCATGACGAGCAACATTTCAGATTTGTTCATTTTTTCCAGATAATTCTTAATCAGGAGTGGCGCTTCTGTTTGTCCCAAGAAGATATTACCAGCTACACTCAAACTTTCTGCTCCAGAAATTCCTAGAACTTTTGCTAGTGACCAAGCCAATACTTTTACTACTTTCTGAATAATTCCAAGGTAGAACAATACCGAGGTCAAGGCAGAGAAAAATATGATAGTTGGTAAAACTTGAAAAGCGAAAATAAAACCGAAGCTATCCATATCAGTTACCAGTCCTGAAAAAAGAAATTCCGATCCTGCTCTTGTATACTCTAGCAAATCGATAAACTTCTGACCAATAAACTCAAAAATGCCTTTTATAAATGGCACCTTCAATACTCCAATTGCAATCAACAATTGGAAGACCAAACCAACTCCAACTGTTTTCCAATTAATCCCGCTGCGATTACTACTAAAAAGGTAAGCAATAAAAATGAGGCTAATCATCCCCAACATACCTCTCCAAAAACTTGTAAAAGAAAAGCCTTGACTTGGGATGGCTTGGACGCCTGAAACTGCGACTGCTGCTTGCCCCATTGCTGCTGCTACAAATTTATATCGGGTACCCTTTTCCTGAAAAACGAGAGTTGAATCTGTTAGTTCATCAATTCGATACTTACGGATAGTATCCCCAGGACTATCATAATAAAAGAGTAATAAATTGTTTTGAAAAATATAATCTCCTGAGGCTTTCAAATTATTTTTTGCTTGAAGCGAATAGGAAAAGGAGCCTTTATCCATCATCAGTTGATCTGATTTTGAGACGGGAAGTAAAGACTGGTTATTGCCATCAAGGATCGCTTCAAATTGCCAAGTTTTATCTAAGCTTTGAGCAAAGATGGTACTTGAGCTAAAAAAAAGAGTCATGATTGCGAGTAAAAGAAGTTTCAACCTCATAGTAGTTCGTTTATCGTTTTGTGCATGTTTTCCTATTTCAACAGCACAATCTAAAAAAAAATATGCTCAATGAGCTTCAAAAGCATTAATATTTTCCTTTAGTTAAGAGAATATTCCTGTAACTTACCGCCGAAACCACATAAAAATGATTGAATTTATTAAAAGGCTAAAACTAAGTTATCAAGTCTATAATTTCTTCAAAAAGAAGGACTTGCAACACAATGAGAAATTGTACAAAAAGTACGGTCTCAATAAAAAATACTACTCTTCTATTTCTAGCAAAGACTTTGAGGGCTTAAGCAACGGCAATATTGAACCAAACATTGAGCGATTGAAAGCTGATCCTGCCTTTCAACAATTTTCACAAGCTTCCCAGCAAAGCCTTAAGCAATTTAATGAGCTTGGCTATGCTGTAATTAAAGATCATTTTAGCGTAGCACAGGTGGATGCAGTCAACAATGCAATAGATGAACTGATTGAAAGTCAGCAGGTGAAGTTTAGATACAATAACAAGAAAATCATGTTTGCGATCCATAAGTCTGAAGTTGTCAGAAAGATGGCTTACGATGTACCTCTTCAGAAAATGCTCCATCATTTGGTAGATGGAGAAGCCGTACTTTTTCAAAGCATTAACTTCGTACATGAAGGCAGTGAGCAAAAAACACATTCTGATACGCTACACATGACCACCTACCCGCTTGGAGGCCTAATAGGCGTGTGGATTGCCCTAGAAGATATTGAGGAAGATAACGGCCCGGTACATTATTACCCTGGTTCTCACAAACTTCCTTACTTCTTGAATTCTGCATTTGACAATGAAGGAAGTAGCTTGATGCTGGGAGAAAAAAAATACGCAGACTACGAGGCTATGATTGAAAGCAAATTAAATAACTATAGTCTTGAGAAAAAGTTATTTACTGCCAAAAAGGGCGACATCTTGATTTGGCATGCCAACCTATTACACGGAGGTGAAGCACATCTGAATAAATTAAAAACAAGAAAAAGCATGGTTCTTCACTTTTTTGAACGCGATTCTATTTGCTACCATGAAGTGACCCAGCGACCTGCTATTATGAAGTATTGATGAAATGATATTTGGGAATTAGAGGTGAGAGGTTTCAATCGACCGCGGGAGCTCTCGTATTCAGGAATTCTCTCATTTCTCGCTTTTTAAAACAACAAAAAATGAAAAAAACAAACGACCTACTAGCGCTCCTAGTATTGCTTCTCATTTCCATTTCTGCAAAAGCACAAGCACTCAATATTATACACACAATTCCCAGCCCTGCTGGTCTGTCATTGGATCTAGCATTTGACGGTCAAGATTTATGGGTGGGCAACGGCTATACGGACTCACTTGTTTATAAAATATCAACGATAGATGGCAACGTATTAAAAACACTTACTAAAGATCCAAATCTTAGTCCTGCAGGATTAACTTTTGCAAACGGCTATCTTTATATGACGGATACTGGGCCTAGTTTAATTCACAAAGTAGACACCACCGATGGTACATTTGTAGAAACCTACAATGCTCCATTTGACATGAGTGGCTATCCATCTGGCTTGACTTGGGACGGTGCATCCTTTTGGCTCATTGAAGCAATTACAGGTGCATTATACCAACTCGATACTAACTTTGAAGTCATTCAAGTCATCAACGGCGAAATCGGCTCATTTGGAAGTGGTCTTGCCTTCATCAATGGCAATCTCTGGTTTACAGAAAACCTGACTGACATACTTTATGAAATGGATACTACTGATTTTGAAATCCAACAACAGTTTGACATTACTCAAGAAATATACCCCAACGGATTAGCATTTGATGGTCAATATCTTTGGCTAGCTATTTCTGGAGAGAACGGCCCCGGCGTCGATTCCATTTATCAAATAGACATTGGTTTGCCACCTGTTGTAAGCGTAAATGAACAAGATGAATCATTTAAGGTAAAAATATTTCCAAATCCAGTAGATGATGTACTTTACATTGACTTAGATTTATCGCTGACATACGAAGAAATTGAGCTGACTATTTATGATGCTTTGGGAAAAACAATTCGTTCGCAAAACATAGAAAACCAACTCACTTCAGTACAGGTTGACGACTTGACTGCTGGAACTTATTTTTTTATTTTGAAATCAAACGTTGGTTTTACTCAGGCGGGACAGTTTGTTGTTTTTTAAACGTATGCGCGCTTGTACCTTTATCGAATGAGCACCTCTTCTAGAAACTGAACAATAGGTAAACATACTGTTATGTAAATATCATCTACCTATTTTGTAAAATAATTAAAGCTAAATACATGAAACTAAAACACCAATTAATTATTCCGCTCCTACTCCTTTTTGGAATAGCACAGGGACAAGAAAAGGTCATTAGTCCTGCAACAACTCATGGTTCTTCCATCATTAGCAGCATAATTGTTTACAGTAATAATAAAAATCAAAGCTTTTTTGGAGGTTCGGATAACCCTACTCAAGTTTTACAAGTCAATACAAGTTACATTGGATTTGGTGCCAACAAGATTGGATTTGGTGGTGATTTTGGTCTTGAACGAATAAATTCAAACAATTTTACAATTACGACTTTACAGATTGGTCCAAAGGCAGGTTATTATTTTGACAATGGGACCAATTACATACCCTATTTTAATGTAGGCCTTAGTTACCTTTTTTCTAAAGCTGATTTTGATGATGAGAAAGACCAAGGTCTAAGGTCCAATATAATCGGAGGTATTTTATTTCGAATCGGCCATGTAGCTTTAAATCTAGAAGCTGGATATCGATTTGATAACTATGGCAATGGAGATACTGGTAATATCATTTTTATGGGCATTGGAGCATCGGCCTGTTTATACCCAAATAAAGAAGAATGAGTTGGTAATTTAAAAAAAAGCTAATTAATCCTTCAAGCAAAAAACAATATTATGTTTTTAAAAAATATATTACTGGTCTTCCTCTTTCTTATCGTTCAGCAATCTGCCTTTACTCAAGACAATAGCCCAACTACACAAATGGGGTCTAAAATATCAAGCGGTTCTTTTATTTTTTCGTCTCTTAGAGGTGAGCGATATACAGGTTCCGACGACAAAAAGATCACTCAATTGGGTGCCGCATTCGACTATTTGATTTTCTTCGGCGATAGATTAGCAGCAGGCCCAAAAGCTGCAATTCGTTATCAAAAAGAATCCAACTTCACTCAGTACACCTGGACCTTGGGACCTAAAGCAGCCTATTATTTTGACAACGGCAGCAATACCATTCCCTACATCGCAACAAGCCTCGGCTATCTAGTTCATAAATTCAAATATAGTAGTAGTGATAAATTTAAGGCCGAAGGCTTACAAGGTGATCTTAGTGGTGGGCTAGCTATTCGAAGAGGACATCTATTAATACTCTTAGAGGCAGGTTATACTTATCAAAAAGCTAAAAATGATAACAATAATGAAACCGAATCTAATGCATTGTTTTATCTAAGTATTGGGTTTGGAGCTTCGTTGTATTGATTGGAGTTGTTTAAAATAGCACTTTAATAATTCCTATTAGCAAGTGACTGCCAATTAGTTAGTTGATGTATGCATAAGTCTCACATGCTCCCAAGTTCACCGACCCTGAAGAGCTTTACAAGTAGGTAAAATTGAAATTTGTCGGATATGATTAAACCCAATTAAAAATCGGTTGATTCGAAATAACGAATCAACCGATCTTTTAATACAGAGATGATCTCCGTTTTGCTATTTTACGGACACACTCCTACTCCACTAAAATTCGACCGACATAGTCATCTCCATCCACTCCAAGCACTCGAATCAAATAACATCCTGGCAACAAAATTCCTTTCTTTAATTGAACCCGATTCGAGCCAACACTTGATTGTTCATATAATTTGCGCCCAAGCATATCGACAAGTGTAAAGGATTGAATATCTATTTGATCATTTCCAAAAGGAATAATTTCTATCACAGATGTACCCTTCATTGGATTTGGCATGATCAATAAACTGCCCTCCTTATTAATAGTTCCAGTTGGCGCACCAACAGTATTCAATACAACATTGGTTATGACCGGAGCAATATTGTCGAAAAATATGGCCGCACTGTTTTCAAGACGAGTACCATTTTCAATTTCACTATTTACTTTAATTTTAAAAATAATAAAACCATGGCTCTCTACTTCGTTTGTCAAACTATCCGGCATATTAATATT
Organism: uncultured Saprospiraceae bacterium; assembly: GCA_937921775.1. Classification (GTDB taxonomy): domain Bacteria; phylum Bacteroidota; class Bacteroidia; order Chitinophagales; family Saprospiraceae; genus CALGLS01. The sequence continues at coordinate 41,554 of CAKZUK010000051.1, read as the reverse complement.
CACGAATGTCCATATCAGTTGACGATCACGAATCTCCAATGAATACGGATGTGAGCTTACTCCTTGTTGAAATGTATTCAGATCTAAACCTTCTGGCAATTGGTCTTCTATTCTTACCGTAGAAACGGTAGTATTTCCCACATTTTGAAAACGAATTTTATAAATCAATTCTTCTCCTGTATCCACAAACCCTTCTGGACTAACTTGAATATCATTCGGGTCAATTGCTCCAACTGCTAGTTGAGAACTCTGAAAAACGTTGTCTCCACCTAAGCAATCCTCTTCATTTCCATATATCGTTGCTCCAAGCTCAATGTTCTCACCAATCACAGCATTCGTTGATATCGAATCTTTGATATAAATGGTCAATGACTCTCCTATCCCTACATCTCCAAGATTCCAACGGCGATCTGTCCCCGCTGCTAAGTCCCAAGGAATGGATGTTTCCAAAGGAATGACATCATCTCCAAACATTACGGTCAATGCAACATTTGTTGCTACAGCTCCACCTTCGTTTTTATACGTCAAGGCAATGAGATTTTCAAAACCTACCCGATGGGCAGTGGTAGATAATTCAACCTTCAAATCAGGCAAGACACATGAAGCATCATTTGAAAAATCATTGCCACAGTAGCTGTTACCAATACCTTCAACTACTACACTTTTTTCTAAAGTACAGGTAGGCATCCAGTTGGTACCACTTGCATCTTCACTGATCGTATAACTACCTGGCTCTACTAAAACACTGTAGGCCCCAAGTTCGTTGGTCATCACCATTCTGTTGCCTGGCTGCACGATTAATTTAATGTTGCTAAGGCCAGGTTCGTCGACATCTTGTGTACAATTACCATTTTCGTCATAGTATGCGATACCACAAATCTCACTGCCATTCTCTTCAGTAATAGTCATACAATCATCGAGAGCTGGATTGACCAAAACCTGTTGGTAACCTGAGCTCCACTCTATTATTACCGAGTCGATCGCAGTTGCATTTCCTAATCCAAAAATAGTTTTCAATTCATTTTGTCCACCAATCCCACCTCCAGTCTGTCCCGACAATTCACGCATCTGCCAAACTGAAGTACCGTAAATAGTTGACTTCACATGAACTTTAGTTCCAATAGCTGATCTGTTAGAATTGGTTCCTTCCAAAATCACACAAAACTTACTTTGACACTTTCCTCTTGAATTTTCATAAACAAAATTTTCATTCGAATTGTGATTTGCTATAAACAAATCAACATCTCCGTCATTATCAATATCAGCCCATCCTGCTCCAAATGAATCACCACTATCTTGCGTGATTTGGTTAATTGTTTTTGAGAAGGTGCCGTCACCATTATTTGAATACAGAAAATTGTCTTGGCCCTGATCATTACTTACAAACAAATCCAAATCGCCATCATTATCGTAATCAGCCCAAGCTGAGCCGTGTGAATGTCCACCATCATTAACAATGACTCCTGACGTTTCTCTTGTAAATGATCCGTCTCCGTTGTTGGTATAAAGAAAGTTATCTTGATCACCAGCATTGGCTACAAATAAATCAAGATGTCCATCATTGTTATAATCTCCCCAACTGGCTCCTACCGAACTACCTCCATCAGTTACAATGGCTCCAGTATTAATTTTCAGGAACTGACCATCTCCTTTGTTTTCGTATAGACTGTTGTTACTGTTCTCTGTATTGGTAATAAAAAGATCCGGGTAACCATCATTATTATAGTCTCCCCAAATACCACTCACTGAGAAACCGGCTTCCAATACAGGAGCTGAATTGGTTTCTTTAATAAATGTACCGTCACCATTATTGTGATACAGTTGATTAAACTTTGTAGAGAAATAGTCTGCCACAAAAAGATCTAAAAAACCATCTCTATCGTAATCAACCCAACTAACTCCGTGTGCATATCCTAAGTCATTGACAACAGGATCATTCGCTATTTTTGTAAAGCTTCCATTACCATTATTTCTGTAAAGGAAATTCTGATAACCAATATTGTTTGCCACATACAAATCTAAATCGCCATCATTATCATAATCACCCCATGACGCTGCCAATGAACTGGCTAAATCAGTAGTAATTGCTCCAGTACTTACTTTTGTAAATGAACCATCACCATTATTGTGATACAACAAGTTGGGAGCATTCGTTTCATAGTTTGTCACAAACAAATCGACAAAGCCGTCATTGTCATAATCGCCCCAAGCTGAGCCCCAATTATTGCTCACATCATCCAGACCAATACCTGTTAAATTTCCAAAGCTTGCATTAGGATCAAAAGTCATTGCCAAAGTAGGCAAGCTGTTTCCACATGGTCGATTACCGCTTATGTCAATATCCAATAAGTCACCTGGCTTAAAGTTATTGCCTAGTAATATATCGAATCTTAATTTTACAATATTTCCACTTAAGTCCGTTACACCCACCAATCCATCGTTACCAATAATTGCATCCATATCCATACCTGTGATCGTGTATTTCTCGTTTAACAAGCTAGGATCAGGCAGCCCAGTGTAATTTCCGCTAGCTGGGTATAGAACTTCCATACTACCGCTTATGATGGTGATTGTTTGACCAGATGGAACATAAACATCTACTAATAAATCACTGACAGCTGCCAGTTTAGAACTCAGCATTTCCAACTCAATGCCAATCACATTATCACATTCATCTTGCGCATTGATATAGCTATTAAATTTGACTTGCAGTTCTGAAGGCTGAGGTGCAATGTATAAGCTGTAGCTTTCAGAATCACAATCATAAGCGCTGTAACTACTTGGATAGCCATTGCAGTCATGTCCACTTATTACCTTCAACTCTGAAAGATTACAACTGTTATAGCTCGCTGTGATTTGATAATTTCTAATTTCATTCCAATTCATTTCACCCATTTGATAGAGTTCATTGACTGGAGTCAAAATACTGTTATCTGATAAATCTGTAACCTCCAAGATATTTATATTAGCTGCAAGGTTTTCTAAATAAAACCAGGCATTGCTGGCATTCGCGTTTTTACTTTTAATATTGACATTCCAACTTACCGTTTCTGCAATGCCTTCTTGAGTAGGCAGTGTCGTTGATATTTCTAAATTTGATCGATAGTATTTAATGTAGTCAGGTGCAGAAGTGTATTCTTGTGTTACAGCACCGTTTATAAAGTCACTTTCTTGAAAAGCACAGTACCAGACTACCGGGTTATTAGCCGATTGATTGACGTTACAATTGGGTTGTAACTCTATAGATATATTTCCATTGTAACCGTCGTCACTTAAATTAATAGAACCGCCATTACTGACAAGGTATTCTTCCATGTCAAACAATAAAGAATTTTGAACTATAGCACTTGGACTGATATTGGACGTCTCTTTTATCGACGAATTAGTAGCCGCAGTACGCCATTGGCTCATTGACCCACTCACAAAAGAATAACCTTCTGGAATTTCGACACGTAGGTCCTTTAGGTGCGACCAATTTCGATATTCATATGGGAAGATATTTCCTCCTGCATAATTTGTACAGCAATCACCTACGCTTAGTTTGTAGGTTTGCGTTAATGTTTTAGTGCAAGTATGCACGTTGTATTGTTCTGCTCGATTAACTCGATGATAGTATCCAATTACTGTAAAATTACCGTTCCAGTCGTTACATTGATAAGCAGTTCCATTAGCAGCATCACTTAGGTAGAAGTCATTTTGAATCATTATCTGTTCAGCATGGCCACCGATATTTTCAATTAACTTATAGCTTGGAATCAAGACTACCTGGTCGCTTTGTTCGAAAACAAAACCAGAGAAATCAGAACAACCTAAAGCTGCTAAAGTAGCTGGAGAAAAGTCAAAATCAACCGTTTTGATATCACCATTTAATTGTGTTGTATATGGAACCTGATTACAAGTATAAGTCGCGTCTGAACTCGCGTCATAAACCTCTATCCTAGCCGACAAAATAGCAATACTAGCCCCATAAGGTATTTCTGATCGGGCATAACCATAAGCAAAAGATGGGAAAGTCGCAGATGCATTCACAAAACCAGTGAAGGTTGTTTCAAAGGTATCATTCATCATTACCCGGTTGGTTTTTACTTTTGTAAAATCCAAACTACCTCCACTATCAGGTAGTCCATCCAAGTTATTATCAGCTCCACCAAAGCTTGTTCGAGCAACTTCAAAATTATGGAAAGACATTCCGTGGTCACAAGGACCTGGGCAATGAATTTGCGTCATTGGATTTTCATAACAGGTCATTGGAATTCGATAAGGGCTAGCACAGTTGTCATCTAAAATATAAAACAACTGCATCCCAACGGTAGTCCAACTTACACCAGCGCTACAATCAGCAGTAAGGTCTAAATTAAATGTTGAGTGGTTTAGATAAAAGGAATTAGGTAAAGGCATGTCATATTTCGCTTTTAAAACCTTTGTATTTGCATCGTAGTTAATTTGACTCGCTGGCCATTCAGTTACATTACTAACAAAACTTAAATCATCAGCCCCACCATTCCAAACCAAACCATCCGGAATATTGAATTCCACTTCGAAATATGGGTCGGTACCTGCCGGTAATTTAAATGTAGCTGAACTAATGATAAAATTATAATTACCTACTTCCCCATCCACCAAATCAGATGGAGATTCGTAAAAGGTACTAAATCCTTTCTTGTATTCAGATTGTCCCTTGCCATCCGATTCATATGTTTTACTATTACACATATCGGTATAATTTGCATCATAATCCCATCCTACATAGTGGACAGAACCACAGCTTTGAGCTGCGCAAGTAATATTATTCCAGTTCAATAAAAGCGTTTCGCCAGGTTGGACAGTTGGCAAGCTCACTGTGAATCCGTCAATCGGGTTAGCCGAAAAACAGGTATGGTTGTAAGCTTCAGAAGTTGTTGTTGCTGTCAGCGAATTGGTGCTTCCGTTTAGAGTGTATGCAATACTAGTTTTATCAATTTCAGTAACGGAGTAATTTTCAATTGGAGAGATTATTATTTCCAATTCATTTGCCGGTCCTGAACCATTGTTTGTAATACTCAATTGTTGTAGATCAGGCGAGCCATCTACGCATGTATTAAACGTCGGTTGTGCCGTAATACCTAGGCTTGGCGCAAATAAATTTATAGTTGTAAAAGGAAATTTGGTATTGCTTTCACTGCGCTCTCCATCACAACCCCAATAAGCTGTTATTTCGGATTGGGTACTATTACAACCAAGTGCTGTAAGTGTTTGCGTAATTGTAATGGATTCATTTTGATCAAAATAAATATCATTATTACCGAAAGCTGTAAAATCAGCGGCTGAAAAAGTAACTATCTTAGTGTTGTTATCCAGAGCTCCATAATCAACTCCAATGAGCTCGAGATTGCTATTGTCTATTTCTTCTAATTCGAAAGTAGATAAGGATCCATATCCTCCGTTTACGATCGTTACAGCCCTTGTGAAGGTTTCACCTACAAAAACGTTTGCCGACATCGGAGTGACATTCGTGACAGACAAGGCCGGATACAAAATGTTGTATACATCCGTTTCTTCTGATGTAGATTCAGTACTATGATCGATAGTCACGGTGTTTTGAAATACATTTCCTGCTAACTGAGCCGTATAGGCATCAAAGGTTGCTGATGCATTAATATCAAAGCTTACAGTTGCTAAATCAGGAATATTATTCATAGAAAAAATTACTGCAGAAAGATTACTTATGTCTTGTTCAGCAACGTTGAAAGTTGATGTTTCTGACAAACTTGTAGGTACGTATTGAACTCCGGTTGGAAAATTCAAACTAAGGCTTACATTAGTTATTGCTGTTCCTGATTGATTTGTAAAGGCAATGGTAAATGTCTCACCTGATCCACAAACGGTTAATCCTGTAGGTACGGTGTTGTTAAAAGCAATGGATTGTGCCTGAATTTTTGAGCTATTGAACACTGCAAGCACTAGGATGAAAAATAGGCACCAAAAATCTGGCGACACAGGATCCATTGGTGATAAAAATTTATTCTTTGATTGGTATACTAAATTAATCATGGTTATAATTTTCTTGTGGTTATGTTCTCTATTAGATTATAAGGTAAAAGTCATGCCTTGCTCGATAAGTCTGTTTTTTAGCTAGTTATGAAGTGAATTTATTTATATGTCGTATCAATTTGGAAATTATTCTCATTTTGGGAAAGCTTGTAGTGATCGAAATATCTAGGTCGCGTGCTGTAATATTGCACCACATTTGTCGTCAAAAAACTGTGTCCTTATGAAGTCAATAGCGGTGGACTTCTAAGGTCCATTTCAAACACATAATTAATCAACTCTTGGAGTTTTATCGCAAGAGTTGGAAAATAATTGTTTGTCATTCCGACCACCTGTCGCTATAGTTTTAGCGGTGGCACAGCGAAATCGAATAATTTTTGAGAATAATATGGTGAGTTGTCATTCCGAGAGAAGTGAAACAAAGTCGAGAAATACAAGTATCGAGTATTTTAAATTTCGAGCGTAGCCAAAAGATCTATCTCCGGCCCCAGAGGTGTTTTTCGACTACGCTCAGAATATCAATCAATCATTTAAATCACAACACGAAAAATAGAATCCCCCATGTAAGCCACACTAAATCCTTGGGCCATTTTCTTAGCATTTTTTGATAGTTTCGTATATAGCTTCTTATCAAGCCAGAGTTGTTTAATTTGTTTTGCGATAGCTAAAGTTTCTCGTTGATCTATTTGAAAGCCATTCACCCCATTCTGTACAAATTCGGTACACCCTCCCACTTGAGGTGAGATAGCCGGGATTCCATACTCCATTCCTTCTAATAAAGTCATACCGAAAGTTTCTACCCATTGCTCAGGATGAGAAAGATTGAGTACAACATCTGCTCTTTGATAGAAAGGATGCACGTTGTTTTGTTTCGGAAATAGCGTTAAGTTATTAGATAGTATTGTGCTTTTAAAATATTCGTTAATGCTTTTCATATCGGCATTCAATACCAATTCGAAGGAACAATTAGGAAGTTCAGCTGCTATGTTTACAAATTCCATAACGCCTTTATAATCTTTAAGAGAGCAAAGCATTAAAACGGTAAAAGAAGACTTGGACTTTACGTCTTTTTTGTATTTTTTTGCTGACTTTACGAAACCTTTTGACAAGGCATTGTAAATAACAGTAGAAGGGACATCACCGATTGGTTCTTCATTTTTTAAAAAATTAGAAACGTAGATCACTTCAGAAGCGGTTTTAGCAGCTACCCATTTTAAGAAATTTTTCAAAATAGCTGGCTTTACAGAAGTTTCGTGAACGTGATAGACTACTTTTTTATTCATCATTTTGCCCGCAATAGCTACTCCAAATGGAAGTAAAGTATTGACATAAACAATCACATTTTGATTTCTGAATTGCCACATTTTGCAAAAGGAAAGAAATTGTGTGAAAAAGAAAAATATAATCCTAATCAATTTATTTTCAGCAAAAGTGTATTTATTTCCGATGTAACGTATAGGGAGATTAGATAAAAAACCTTCTTCTTTGTTTGAAGTTAACAATTCAACTTCTACTCCTTTTTCAATAAAACCTTTAATGACAGTTGATAGTACTAATGGACTCCCACTAAAGTCGTTGTACAAATGCGTGCACACTACCTTAGAAACTTTCTTCGGTCGATCATCCGCTTTTAGTTCTCTGCTAAGAACTTGTGAATTCGTCTCATCCTTGCGATAAAGGTCGGCGATCAATTTCCCTTTTCTCTCCCAGGTAAATGCGTCATAAAAACGTACTTGCGCTCCAATAGACAGGGCTTTTTGATAGCTCGGCTTGCGATATAGATCATTCAACTCATTACTTAATTCATCAATAGTATGTTCGTAATTTATATGCTCTACTTTCACTCCCGAGAATTGATCAATAGATTCTCCAGGTCCAACATTATCAAGGCAAAGTACAGGCACTCCAAAAGACAAGGCTTCAGGCACCACCATTCCTGCCCCTTCATGAGATGGAAAAAGAAAGGCAGATGCATTCGCAAAATATTGATCCAAGTCAGCACGATCTATCCAGTCGATAAATTTTACAGCGTGTTCTATTTTTAAACCTGCTGCAAGGTCTTGTAGTTCTTTTTTCAATGGTCCTTTACCAATCAGGATCAACTTTAATTTAGATTGATCGGAAATTGATTGCCCTTGATAAAATTTAGCAAATGACTTTATTGTTAAATCAAAGGCTTTTAGATGAACAAAACGACCGATTGATAACACTTGAAATTCGTTTGTATTCTTTTTGACATTAGAAGGAGTTTGTGTGGCTACCGCTGGGAGTAACACAACTTTCTTTTTAGGAAGATTCAATACTTTTGCGACACTGCTATTGATGCAAATTATTTTTGATGCCTTCCATTTTGTGATTTTCAAAAAAGGATCAAAAGTCCAAAACATTTTCTTGGCGTACCACTTTAATCGATCTTGGATATAGCCTTTAATTCCGGCTGTTTTCAAGATAAAATCTCTAGGGATTTTCGGATGATGTCCAACTGGCCCCCATATAAATGGCTTACCAAATACCCATAAAAAAGAAGGCATCCAATCACTGTGAAAATTGAGGTGATGTGCTACATCAAACTGAATTTTTCTTGCATATATAAAAAAGACAACAGCGATTTGCCACAGATAGCAATACAATAAAGCTCCTTTTGATTTTCGCTTCCAAAATCGCAAATAGTATGGTAGGTCAAAATATTCGAATTGTATGTTTTCCGATTGCGGAACATTATTCTCACTAAAATAACGATCGATCGCTTCTTGATTATTTTCTCTTGTAATAGCAATTACCTTTTGGTGTTTTGCGATTTCTATTAAAATGTTCCAGCCAGTCCCATCTTCCGAACCTTTGTATGGGTTGACGGCGTAGGCTGTAATTAAAGTTGTAGCTAGGTGATTACTTTTCATGATTTAGTGATTTTTTATTGTTCGTGATTTCAAAACTTTTGCAGGCACGCCTGCTATGACTGAATTTGGCGGCATATTTTTAGTTACAACTGCTCCGGCAGCGATTACGCAATTTGCGCCAATTGTAACTCCATCAAGAATGGTGACCTTGGCACCTATCCAACAATTAGCACCGATTTTTATGCCTTGTCGGCTCACACCTTGCAGGCGAATTAATTGAGTTGGATCATCATAATTATGATTCTCTGGATGACAGCTCAGGTATTGGCCAATGATGCAATCGTCTCCTATTTCAAGTCCTCCTCCTCCTCCCAAATAAGCAAATTCACCGATCCCCACATTATTTCCAATTCGAATGTATTCCCCTATATTATTAAAAGATGTGGAAGCAATCACTTGGCTATACGCACCTATTTTTACGTTATTTCCAAGCGTCACTTTAGCTTTGCACAGGCCGCTAATTTGTACGTGGTCTTCGAGTTGCACCCATTTTCCAAAAGAAATATTCGACACATACGACAGTCGGACATTGCGACCCAAGAATAACTTATTAGGCATATTACCCGACAGGATAAAACGAAAGCCTCGAACACGTTGAATGACTTTACGCAAGACTAACTGAAACAAGATTCCAGTATTCACTTTCTCGTCAAAAGCAAAGCTTGGATTCTTTTTGCGTATGGTTGATAAAACAAGTGTATTGATCATGATTATAAAATGTTGTGAAGTTCTTTTTGAATATGGTTCAAGGTGCATTGCATGTCTAGATTGTTAATCGGGAGGTATGTTTGATCATACTTGTCTGAGAAATTTTTGAATAAATCTTTGTAGCCAGCGGTTAATGATCTGATGTCTTTTGCTGTGAGTTCTTTCTTTCTTTTCAGTATTACTTCGGGAGCAGCATATAAGAAAATGTTTAATTTCGGTTTGTGAATAAATCGATAAAGGAATTTTGTAAACCGACTGTTTATTTGAATATTTGATCGTTTGCCATCTATAATAAAATCAAAGTAATAGCGATCATATAAAACAGTGTAATTAAAAAGTTGGTAGCGGAGAAAGATATACCATTGTCCAAAAAAATAGTCCATAAAATAGTACAGAAAACGAAGTGATGAACTCAGACTACTTTTATTTGTTCCTTGTCTTGGAAGTTTTTCTGCTGCCCGCTTTTCTGCTCCGCTTTTTCCATATTGAAAGCTACTCAGAATTGGAAGCATTGAAGGACGATGTCTCAAAACAATGACTTTCTTTCGAAATTTTTGTTCTAGTAGATTTTTAGTTTTTGCTAAAATGGTGCTTTTCCCTGCACCATCCACACCACTAAATGTGATTAAATTACCACGACCATTCTTAAGTTTTGTAAAAGCATCTTTAACGTATAAAAATGTGTTTATTTGTTTTTTAAAAAATTTGTTAGACAATTGCATGTTTAGATACTTCCTTAAACTTTTCTTTAGGAATGGATCGTGGTTTTTTAATTCAGAAAAAGTAATTAACGAACTATATTTTTTATTGAAAAAATCGATGATTTCATCTAGCCTATTTTTCGGCAAAGCACCGAAGAAGCTCAGGTATTTTGCAGGAAAACCATCGTTATTTAATTGATGAAAAAGCAAGATGTGCTCGAAGAGACATTCAAGGCTGTAGGTTTTAATACCCTTTGTGCTAGAGGTATTTGCCTGTATGTAGTCATTCGACAGATATACCAGGTTCTTTCGGATCAACTGAAACAAACAATCTATTTGAAGGAAACTTCCATCCTTAAAATGAATGAAAAACTGACACATTGATTCCATACTAAGAAGTTGCACGGTCTCTAATTGTTCAAAAGCATGAACTATGGATTGGATGTAAGCGAGCGAGCTAGCGTCTATTAAAACATCAAGGTCAGAATATTGATCAATATTTTCGATCGTTCCTTCCGTGAATTTTAGAAAGGTATAATCCAGGGTTGCGATCTCTTCAAAAAAGTAGGTAATAAATTGTTGTCGTTGATTCATGGTTGCGTTGTTAGGTACGCAACACTAAGTTCGAACTTCGTGCCCTTCACAACAATACATCTAATCAATTGACTGAAAGATAATTACGTATAATTTATATTTACTTAGCGATCTTAATATGGGAAAGGTTTCTCATTTTGGGAATATTCTCTTTATCAGAGCCTATTGGAATCGAGCGTAAAAATTTGAGGCCAATGGTGGATTATTCCAAACCATCTACAACTTGATAAATAAGAGAATTACCAAGTCATCCCAGTTACAATTACAAAAGCCTCTTAGTCGCGCATAATGCGCGACTAAGAGGCTCTTTTAGGTACTCTTGATTGTAGCTCTTGGCTAAATGTTCTGGGCAACTGAATGAAAACACCTAGACTACCCTACTAGCTTTGACGAAAAATATTTATTATTTTTTAGCTTAAACTAAGCTGAATTCTATTTACAACACAGGCTCCACCAGTTCTTCGCTTAAATCGGATAAGGCATCTGCCCAAACATCAATCAACCAATGTGCTTGCAAATGTAGATCTTTTTGCTGCGTATAAAGTGGCAGATAATAAGTTACCATATTTAACAAGTAAAACTCATAATGATCAGACCAATCAAAGTCATACTTAATTAATAGTTGCTGCACTATTGGATGTTTCTTGATTTGTTCCAACTCTGTTTTAATCTCTTTGTAGTTGGCTTGCTTAATTAGAATATTACTTTGGAATACATAATGAAATACATCAAACAAAAGCGGCAAATCAGTACAACTCATCTCCCAATCATAGACATGAATTTTATCCGTGGTTTCGTACATATTCCAAGGTGTAAAGTCGCCGTGCGCCAAGGCTACTGGTAGTTTTTCAAATGTCTGAAACCGCTCTTCCAATTTAATCAAATGCTGGATCATCACGTTAGTCTCATCTTTTGAAATGGTATTCTGAATTTGAAAATCCCCTTTCAAAAAATCTAAACCCTTTTTAGTTTGACTCCAGGAGCTGATTTGACTGGGCATACTTTTAGTGCAGGTTTTTTCATAACATTCAGCTAATGCCATCAGATGTTTTTCTCCAATGGTTTCGGAATTGACAATTTGCCTTGGTTGGACATTTGTTAGAGAGAGGTACCCTCTCTCACCGTGACCTTTTGGAATCTTCATTTTATCCAAACCAATTGAATTCAACCATTCTAATTGTTGTTGCTCATTTCGGATGAGGTCATTTGCTTTTGGTGTTAATGGTATTTTTACAAAGTTGGAACATCGATTATTTTGAAATAAAGTTATGATTGCCTTTCTATTTGCTCCAGCCGTCCCAGTAAATATGGCATATTCATCCACCTCATTTTGATTAAAAAATCGTTCAATATTAGTGGACCTATTTTCCAGCATGAAACAGCCTGAAGTCAGCAGTGATTCTGTCTTAGATCTATAAGCTACTTTCATAGCCGCTCGATAGGCAGTCGCCTTCCAGCCAGCATTATTATATAAAGTCAAAAAGACTGGATTAGAATTAGACTTTGGAAAAACCCAACGCATGCTTTTATCAGGATTGTTGATGTAGTAAAATTTTGTAGCAGTAGTTCTATTTTGAATTTCATTAAAATGGATGACTCCACTAATATTGGTTTGTGAAAAATCAAAATCTATTTCTGATAGAGATAGATTGAAAATCAACAACTTTTGCTGAGGATTCTTCTCCACTACTTCTTTAAGAGTCTCTAATTCTTCAAGCCAAATAAAAGGCGCTTTAGCATTCAACATTAAGCGATCCTGAGGATCAAACACTATGGCATTAAGACTCTTGTCGAAAAATAATTGTTGAAGGATAGTGAGATCATTTATGTGAATCATATTTTTTTAGCTTAGATTGTTATACAATGACTAATAACTATATTTTTTCTTATGCTTTTCATTTTTAGTGGCACTAATCATCAAAAACAAAATCAAAAATTGATAAAACATAATACTATAATTCGCCTCGCCGAAAATTCCAAATTCCGTCAATGAGTTGATAAATACTGGAATAAATAGAGCAACCGATAATTGTTTCAAATATTTATCCTGACTGCAAACAAACGCATATAGAGTAGCGATCATTTGAAATAAAACAATAAATGCACCAACTAAACCCAAATTAATCAATACCTGTACGAAGGTGTTGTGCGTCATGGATGCTGCATAAGCATGAATACTATCAAATTTATCCGTAAAGGGCGAAGGACTGATACTCATAAAGCCATATCCCAAAATGGGACGTTCCGGAAAACCAAAGGTGATCAGATCAGACCAAAATGGTAAGCGCCCCGTCATACTCATCACCTCACTTACATCACCTTCTTTGATAATAATCGTTTTGACTAAGACTGGCAAAACAAAAATGGCACCTATAAAAGTGACGATTTGCAATTTCCTGTTACCCGACTTCCATATAAAGTACAGAATGATCAACATAAACCCACCTAAGGAGGAACGAGACTGAGTCAATAACAAGACTCCAATATTTATGATGACAAATAAAATATTCCATGGTTTGGACTTCCCTCTTGACAACTCTAAGAAATTCATAGAACCACCAATAGCAGCCAGCATTCCCAATTCATTGGGATTGATAATAAAACCACCCAACCGTGAAACAGCACCTCCATGTGTATCCCTAAAAAAAGTACTTGGATCAATATAGAGTCCTATCAAAAAGATAACAGAGATAAGTGTGATCGCCACGGACATTAATTGACTAAAATCAGCATGTCCTTGGCTTTTAAAATTGTAAATGACCTGCAAGTGATAGAAAAAATAAACAAAGGCGATTGACTCAAATAACATTAACAGTTGCAATACTGTAAATTGAATGTTGGTAGACCAAAGAATAGACAATAAGCCTAAAAAAGCATAGGCCAAATACAGCATTCCACTTGTGATATATTGATATACAAATCGGACATCTCTATTAGCTGAAAGCATTTTTAAAAGTAGCAATAATGAAACACCTGTCATCATAAAACGCATCCCAATTTTCACCACTCTAGTCATACCTATTGAACCCGGAAAAAGGGTAAAATAACTAGCGATTCGCAAAAGCAAAATGAGCGTAAGTGCGATGAGCAACCAGTTTTTTCGCTCTGACGATATGTTTAAAGCTGAGATCAAGATGCGTACACTTCAACTAGCTTACCAGCTACTCTAGTCCAATTAAATTGGGATTCAACCATCTTCTTGGCACGCGCACCTATGACAGCCAGCTTATTTGCAGCATAAAGTTTACTAGCCTTTTCCATCATGTTAGAAATGTCTGAAACTTCATTATTCAGCATAGGTAAGCCAGCGTCAAAATCACGCAAATAATCGTTAATATTAGTAGCCTCGCTAGTGATGCATACCTTTTCCATTGCTGCTGCTTCTAAGACGGCTGTCGGAAAACCTTCCATTCGAGAAGTATGTAGAAAGACATCGTAAGCAGCTATGAGTTTGTATTTATCATCTCCAAATTGAGCCCCATGAAAAGTAACTAGATGGTCAATCTTTAGATCTCTTGATAATTTTTCCATTGCTGTTCGGTCAGCTCCATCTCCAATAAATTCAAGGGTTGCTTTATTTCCTTTCTCAATAAAAGACTTAAAGCCTTTTAACATCAAATCTAATCCTTTATGATAAGTATCGATTCGACCACAAAATCCAAAAGTCATCGTTTTATTGGTACTTGCTTTTTTATTAAAGTGTGGAATAACACTTAAATCTTGTCCATTCGGAATTAATTTTTTATTATCCGAATCAATCAATTGATCTGCAAATTTATATTCCTGGATACCAAGTAACTGCATCGCTTTCGCGTTTTTAATTAAGGTGGATTCAAACAATTGAAAATACAATTTCTTGACAAAGTTATTTTTCATCATAGCTCCTTCTGTCAATGCTCCATGAGGTGTATAGACATAAGAGATATTTTTACGGTTCAACAATTTTGAAATTTTATAAAATTCAGGAATAAACGAACCATGAATATGAACTACTGTATCTGCTTTCAATAACTGGACACTGGATATTAAATTATGGTCCAATTTCAATTTATTTTTATATTGCTGAAACAAGCGAGTAATGAAATTTCGTTTTGGGTAATTTTTAGTCAAGTCATTGGCTATACCCCATAACTCAACGTCATATCCCATTTTTGTTTGTGTAGTCGCTAATTGATAAGCCACCTTATTTACACCGTTCATCCGATTTGGATTTCCCTTGCCTAATACTAGATGTATGATTTTCATATTTTTGATATTTTTAAAGTGCTGTCTTGTAAATTAGAAATCTTTGTTTTGCGCCAGATAAAAAATATATAAACTGAAACGGTTATTAATTGTGTTAGAATAAGTCCTGCTAATAAACCTGACATTCCCCAGGTTTGCAAAAAGAAGTTTGCAGTTATTAAACTAAAAGCAGTCGCTGCTAAATAAGCAATAAATAGAGGGTAGGTCAATTCGATGGTACGAAGAATAAACTGTAATGGTAACGAACTAAAAACCAAGATATAAAGTGCACAGTATACCACCACGATGTAGCTAAAGTCCAGATATTCAGGGCCATAAAGCATTTTTATCACCCAAGGAGAGAAAATCGCTACTCCTATCAATAATACTAGGAAAATAATGCCGATTTTTAATGTCACATTTTTCATGTAGTTAATTAAAGCCTTCCAGCCCCCTGAAACATGTTGGCGAGCTGCCTCTATGGGTACTATATTTTCCATTAATAAGAACAGGATGTGAAAAAAGCCCATGACATTTTGCACCATTCGTAAGGCACCAACAGCCACTGGTCCGATAATGGTCGCCCCGATAATAATAAAATAATTTCCAGAAAACCACTGAAGTATTGCCGTTCCTAGCAACCATTTTGAATATTCAAATTGCCTTTTCCAAGTTTCCATCAAATCTGTCTTGTTAGTCAACTGAATTCCGGTCTGCCAGCAAGCCACAAGTACACTTAAGCCACTTGCAATTAAAATACTATATAAAACAAAACTCAGATTAAGCTGATTTTGAAACCACAATCCTCCAATTAAAATGACTTGACCTAAATATAAAATGATATCTATGCAAAAAGCTCGAAGCACCTGCCCTTCTATAAAACATCTTTTACGAAAATAATCGTGATGTAATTGGAAAAACAGAATCCCTGCTAAAATAGGCGCAAAGTCAAGATAAGGAATTACTAATCCGAGCGAATCACTCATAAGCCAAATGGTCATTGCCACTATAAAAATAAAAGCGGCCAAGCTTCCTTGTAGCCATTGTACATGCATCATGTATTGAGCTGCTTCCGTCTTCTCAAGTTTTGGCGCAATCGAAAGCATGGGTTTTGTTATAACCGCCTGATTGATGCCGAGTGCAAACAATACAAGCATCCAAAGGATAGCAAAGACACCATAACTTTCCAGACCCAAAGCACGCACCAATAAAATCCCTAGTATGAAGTTGCTACCACTGACCAGCATCTGATCTAGTAGGAGAAAGATTTTCTCCCACGGTAAGGCTTTTATTTTTAATGATATGCTTTTCATCTTTTTATTAAATTATTAGAATTATCTGAATAATGACGGTCTAAACTGCCTTTTTTAAAGGATTCATTTGTACCAATCTAGAGAGCAATGAAGCTTTTTTATGAGGATAATAGTAATAGCTTTTCTTTTTAGATTTAACTTCATTTAACACAGCATATACATTCGGGATTTGAAATTCTTCTATTAGAGAATCTATCATTTTTGCTTTTCTAACTTTTGATTTACCAGAACGCACAACAAAAAGATTGAAGTCACTTTGATGCATTAAGGGAACCGCATCAACTACGAGACTCACTGGCGGTGTGTCAATGAGAATAAAATCGTAGTGTGACTTCAACTGAGAAATAAAAGCTATTGATGATGGGGAAAAAATAATCGCAGAAAATAAATCGTCTAAACGACCGGCTGGAATTACATCTAGATTTTTGATATCAGTTTTTAGTATTGCTTCTTGTGGAGAAAGCACTCCTTTTATGATGGCACTCAATCCCCCTTTCTCTGTTTCTACACCCATAAAACGATGTACATCAGGCTTTCTTACATCCATGTCAATGACCAGTACTTTTTTTCCTACTGACGCAAATGCTTTAGCCAGATTAACTGTAGTATGGGTTTTTCCTTCATTAGAAAACATAGACGTAGTCGCAATTGCCAGTCCGGTTTCAGGGTTTGGGCTTTTTTGTTTTAATATTTCCAAATTGGTATATAAGTTGGCAAACGCATTGATGGTTTTGTTGTCTCCTTTTTCAGTTTTACTTATCGTGCCGATGACAGGAATTGACAATATGTCGACCAAATCTTTCTTGCTTTTAACGGTTCCAAATAAAAAGTGTAATAAGAAAGATAGTAGTATCCCGGTCATTAATGCAAAGAAAATAGAGACACCATAAATCAGTCCTTTATTGGGCCAAACTGGCGCTTTGCTTAATCGTGCCGGGTCAATGATTTGGTGACCTACAACAGAAGCTGTTTTTGAAATAGCCAATTCCATTCTTTTCTCCATCATAAGATTGTATAAACTTTCATTGAGTTTTACTTCTCTTTCTAACACAATAATTTGTCTTTCTTTATTTGGCAAGGTTTGAATAGCTGTGTTAATTCCTGCTATACTTTTTTCTAAACTTCCTCTTCGGTCAGAAATACTGGCTAATGTTGTTTTCACGCTTTCATGAATAAATGTGCGCAAATTGTTGACTTTCGCTTCTATGGTTTGTACTTCTTCGCTTATTGGGGTGTACTTTAGGAGTAAATCCATTTTTTGCAACTCATACTTTTGTGCCTGCATATAAGCATCTCGAAAAACAACACCGCGTAATGATTCAAAATTTGGAGCAAATTCTTGAAGGTTATTTCCGGTAGATAAGAAATCAAACAACTTAGTCAATTCATCTTCTTGAAGTTGGTAATTCACTTTTTGTAAATCTAATTGCATGATTTCCTTTAAGCTAGCGTCTGTTTCTTGCTTAGAGTTGATGATACCATTTTCGGCTTTATAGCCCGCTAGTCTGCTTTCAGCTGTTTTCAATTTTGCTATAATAGTCTCTAATTCTTCGTCGATAAACCCTAAAGTTGTTTCAGATTCACCAGTTATTCTTTCCTGACACGATCTAATGTAGTTTTCCATCAACGCGTCTACAAAAAGTTTTGCTTTTTCAGGAACTTCATGTTGGAAGTAAACTTTAATTACTTGAATTTCTTTGTCGATTGGTTTGATAAATAAGTTAGAAGCATTTACGCTCTCTTGCAGCGCTTCGATGGTGTTTAGTGTAAACATAAACACATCATCTACTTGCAAGCTAGTTGGTTTCTCTTTTAAAAATAATGCCTCTTTTTTAATCGTCATCACAAACTGATCATTAATAAATAAGCTATCAAACTGCAGTATCTCATTCGCCTCAAGGAAATCCTCATTACTTCCTAGCAAAAGGCGATCATCGCCCAGGTATTTTAGATAGAAGGGACGGTCATACGCAAATTCTGATTCAGTAGCAAATGTTATTGAGAAAGGGCAATTCGAGTAAAGTTCTTTAGTTTTTAACTTTCCTACTCTAAAATAACTTATATCAAAACCCAATGATTCCAATGTTTTTTCAATAAGAATTTTAGACTTAAATGACTCTACCTCTGTCAGAAAATTGTTAGCCTTTCCACTTGACTTTTGGTCATCAAACAGCATATTTATATCAACACTATTGTCTCTTGTGTCAATTTGAATAGCCCCATCAGCTTGATAAATAGAGTTCGTATAAATCACCATCCGTCTGGTCATGGTAAATGCCAACATCACCAAAAAGATAATAATTGGTAAGCCTTTGACTACCGGGAGGATGATGGTTTTAAATTCTTTTCTGATATTCATGTCGAAATTATTAAGTCTTTAAATCTAATTATTTAACCAATACAGAAACGATAACCGCCATTCCTGTTAAAATACTTGCCACTATACTGGCTTTTTGAAGGTTAACATCTGATCCTTTGGTTTTTTCGGGGGCAACATACACGATATCGTCAGGCTGAAGGGTGATATTTTTTTGTACTAAGCCAACCAATTCTCTTAAGTTGATTTGGAGTTTTATTGTTTGTCCGTTTATTTGACGAATGACTTGTACTTCATCATTTTTTGCATAAGGACTCAATCCATCTGAAAGGCCAATCAATTCAATGAGTGTCAAATTCTCATTGTCAATCATATACTTTCCAGGATCGTTCACTTCTCCTAAAATTGTAACAAAATGATTCAATACCTTTATATTAATAATTGGGTCTTTAAGAATTCGGCTATACTCATTTTGCAAATGATAGTTGGCCTCATTGATGGTTAAGCCTGCCAGTTTAACTCTTCCTAGTTTTGGCAAATTAGCTTCCCCCTCTTCATTTAGCACCAGCCATTTTCCGGTTGCCTCATTCGAGTTAAAACTACCGTTGACAGAACCTATACTCAGGTTTTCATGTCCCCATATACTTATAGTGATTTTATCTCCAGACTTGATAAGTGGTTCTACTGGTCGGAAAAAGGCTTGAAAGGTGGAATCTGTAGGAAGTACAAAATTCTCAGATTGAAAAAGAGAATGAGTTGTTGTACAAGAAGATAGAAATATCATGGCCAGCATGGCTGGAATCAAATTTTTCATGGTCATTATTTTTTTTATTATCAATAGCATTATACCTAGTGCTATTAAAATGCCAATCCTAAATTGAAACTTATTCGACTGACTTTCAGTACTATACATTATATGCGTGAATTATATTCGTTTCATTTTGACAGAACCGATTCCCAAAATGAGAATTGGCACTGTTTTGGGGATTCTATTTCACATATAAATATGTCAAATAGATAAAATTTATCTTAATGAAAAATAAAACTACAGCAACTCGAATCTTTGTGATAGAAGATGACCCCATGTTTCAAAGAATGATTAAATACATTTTAGAGCTTAATCCTGACCACGAGGTCCATGTTTTTGGAACAGGAAAGGAAGGCATTAATAATCTGCATTTAAATCCCGACATCATTACGCTTGATTACACGCTACCCGATATGACAGGCTCGGATGTTCTAAAAAAAGTGAAGCAATACAATCAAAATATATCGATAGTTATTCTTTCTAGTCAACAAGATGTATCCACTGCCTTACAATTATTAAGAGGTGGTGTATTCGATTATATTACGAAAGACGAAGAAACCAAAGAACTCTTATCGCATACCATTGAAAACATCAAGCAGCAGCGAGAATTGTTGACTGAGATAGATACACTTAAGGAAGAACTTCAATCGAATTACTCCTTTGACAAAAGTATCATCGGAAAAAGTAAGCCGATGCAGCAGATTTTTACAATGTTGGAAAAAACAGTACGCACCAATATCACCGTTTCTATAAGTGGTGAAACGGGGACTGGGAAAGAGGTCATTGCAAAAGCCATTCACTACAACTCTGATCGAAAAAAAGGGCCATTTGTCGCAGTCAATATGAGTGCCATTCCAAATGACTTATTGGAAAGTGAGTTGTTTGGATATGAAAAGGGAGCCTTTACTGGTGCTAACACCCGCAAGAGGGGTATGTTTGAACTGGCAGATAAAGGGACTTTATTCTTGGATGAGATCTGCGAAATGGACATCAATATACAAGCAAAAGTCTTACGAGTTCTACAAGAAAGAGAGATGAGAAGACTCGGCGGAGAACAAACGATAAAGTTTGACACCCGGATTATTGTTGCCACTCATAGAAACATGCTCGACGAAGTGAGTGAAGGACGCTTTCGAGAAGATCTATATTATCGAATCATGGGCCTACCTGTACATCTTCCTCCATTACGAGAAAGAGGAAATGATATTCTTTTACTAGCTACTTATTTCCTAAACGATTTTGTAAAAAATAATAAGTTAGGAAAAATGGAATTTACTCGTCAAGCTAAAGACAAGCTCTTAAATTACTCATACCCTGGTAATGTGAGAGAATTAAAAGCCATCATCGATTTGGGAGCAGTATTGACTAATAGTGATAAAATTGAGGACACTGATATTAAATTTAGGAGCACTAAAAAAGCGGCGGATTTTCTTACCTCAGAAATGACATTTGAAGAATACAAACGACAAATTATTTCTCATTATTTAGCAAAATATGATGACGACATTAGTCTAGTGGCCAACAAATTGGACATTGGGAAGTCGACCATTTATCGAATGTTGAAGACAGTAAAAACGACTCCTAAAGAATTGGGAATGATGAATTGAGTACTTGACATTTTGGATGACAAATAGTTCATTCAATCAAACTAAAAGTTATAAATCCAAATACTGAAGTTGTTAAGAGACTCAGTCTAAAGAACTTCATCCCTTAATATCTAAGCTATGACTAATAAAAACAAAAACATTCCGATCGAAGAAAGCAGAGAGATGTTTCGAAATATCGTTCAGAACCTGTCAGAAGGAATCATAATGACCGACACCAAAGGACGAATTACCTTTGTCAATCAACGAATGTGTCAATTATCAGGTTACAATGAAAAAGAACTGATCGGAAATGACGCTATTGAAGTTTTAGTTCCAAAAAAAGAACGCAAGCAGATTGAACTAATTTTGGAAGAAAGAAAACAAGGTCCCCAAAGAGAATTTGTCATTCCAGGTCAACATAAAAACGGAGCTATTTGGCAAGGACAAGTAAAAGCTTCCTCTACTTATGACTCAAATCAAGCCTTCAATGGAACACTCGCTGTAGTGACCGACATAACAGAACAGTTACGGGCTGAAGAAAAAGTGAATGAAAGTAAAGAGAAGTTACAAATGATTATTGACACATCACTTGATGCAGTAATCACCATTAACGAAAAGGGCGAAGTATTAGAATGGAGTCAGCATGCTGAAACTATTTTTTCGTACACCCGTGAAGAAGCCATTGGTAAAAATATGGGTAGCCTTATTGTCCCGCCTCATCATCGAGAAGCGCATGATAGAGGCATGAAACATTACTTGAAGACAGGAGAAGGCCCGGTGCTTAACAAGAGAATTGAAATTACTGGTTATGATAAAAATGAAAGAGAGTTTCCAATTGAGTTAAGTATTACTTCCATAAAACTAAAAGACCGATATATTTTTAGTGGTTTTATTCGGGATATAACAAAACGTAAAGAAGCTGAAGAAGAACTCATTCGCGCAAAGCAAGCGGCAGAACAAGCACATATGGCCGAGCGACAATTCCTAGCGCATATGAGTCATGAAATCCGTACTCCCATGAATGCGGTCATCGGAATGACACACTTATTGTATGAAGCAGAGCCCACAGAACAGCAAAAAGATTACCTTGATTCATTGCGTTTTTCAGCAGATAGCTTGATGGGGATTCTCAACAATATTTTAGATCTATCAAAAATTGAAGCTGGCGAACTGGTATTTGAAAGCCGTTCTTTTGATTTGTTAGAATTGCTACAAGGATTGCAACAGACTTTTCAGTTTAAAGTTCGTGACAAACCAGTGAGCGTCGTTTTCGATTTTGATTCTAAAATTAAAAATCTTCTAACAGGTGACGCAACTCGACTCAATCAAATATTAACCAATCTGTTAGGCAATGCCAGTAAGTTTACACAAAGAGGAACGATTGGTGTCAAAGCTAAGTTAGTCGTAGGAAACGACAAGCAATATGTCATTCAATTTCAGGTATATGACACTGGAATTGGGATTGATAAAGACAAGGTCGAATTGATTTTCAAAAATTTCAAACAAGCTAATGTAGAGGTGCATCGTAAATTTGGAGGCACAGGTCTTGGACTCGCCATTGTCAAACAACTGGTGGAAATACAAGGTGGGAGCATTGAAGTAGAAAGCAAAGAAAACAAGGGTTCTACATTTACCATTACACTTCCTTTTGAAAACTCAGGAATCCCTCTTTCGGAAAAACCAATTGAACAAAAAACGGAGGAGTATCCAGATGAAATTTTAAGCTTTATAAAAATATTGGTGGTAGAAGACAATACCATGAATCAAAAATTGATCAAAAAAATATTGGAAATTTGGGGTTGTGAGTACCAAATTGCAGAAGATGGTGTACAAGCTGTTGAAATGTCAAAAAATAAAAAATATGACATCGTCCTCATGGACATTCACATGCCGGAAATGGACGGTGTAGAAGCGACGATACAGATTAAAGGAGATGCTAAGAATATTAATCGTGACACTCCAATAATTGCGCTAACTGCTGCTGCTCTTCTAGATGAAAAGAACCGTGCATTAAACGCTGGAATGAATGATTTTCTGACAAAACCATTCTCTCCTTCTAAATTAAAAGAAACTATTATGAAGTGGACTGGAACTATCGCCGCTCATCTAAAATCAAAAGAAGAAGAAATGAATAAAGAGCAAGTCCCCACAGAAGACTTAAAAGTTGACCTAAGTAGCCTACATAAAATAAGCAAAGGAGATGTTAACTTCATGAAAGACATGATAGAAGTTTTCCTTAAAGAAA
This sequence comes from uncultured Saprospiraceae bacterium, assembly GCA_937921775.1. GTDB lineage: Bacteria > Bacteroidota > Bacteroidia > Chitinophagales > Saprospiraceae > CALGLS01. The sequence goes on along the minus strand of CAKZUK010000051.1, from coordinate 18,134 downwards.
TCCCTATGGCTACCGATAAAATGTTAGAGGACATTAAAGAAAAAGACTATGCTTCCATTTGTAATACTGCTCATAGGATCAAGTCTAACTATATGATGTTTGGAATGAAAAATCAACAAAAAATGGCTTTGTCTATTGAGAAGATGATTAAAACTAAAAGTATTGATGAGCAACAATTGCCTAACTTATTGCTACAGCTAAAAGGAGATTCAGAATTGGTTTATCCTATCTTACAGCAAAAATTGGCGGAGTATAATTAAGGGATTTGGAGGACGGAAGTTTTTCTTCATAACGTAACCTCAAACGTTTAAAGATTCTTCCGTCTTCCGTACCCGAACGCATAGCTATTAGTGTAGGCTTTCGGAGTTTCAATTTACATAATTCCTTTTAGAGAAACTGTCCTTCAAGGAATTGATAACTCGATAATATCCAAAAACAATAAATGGTAATACATACAAACCAGTTTCTACACTAATATTACAAACCAATAAAACAAATAAAATACTTCCCATTTTCAAGCCATATAACAAATAACAAGATTGCGCAGCACTCATATTTAACTCTCCCAAAACATGATGAATATGTGTGCGATCTGCTTTAAAAGGGGAATTACCTTTTATCATCCTGCCCATAGTTACCTTAAACAGGTCCATGACAGGAATTAATAAAACACTCCCTACTACCGCTAAACTCCAACTACAATCACCAGCACAAGAATTCATTAACTGAATGCTAAAAACCGCCAACAATAATCCTACGACAGTTGATCCATTGTCTCCCATATAAATTTGAGCATCTTCAAAGTTGAATTGCAAAAAGGCGAACAAAGCCCCCGCTAAACCCAGTGCTAAAAGTGCAAACGAAATCTGACCACTGACCATAAAAAAGACTCCAAAAGTTACTGCCGCAATCATTCCTAATCCACCAGCAAGTCCATCAATTCCATCAATAAAATTATAGGCATTGATCATTAAAGCGACAAAAAACAAGGTCGCCAAATAATTAAGAATAGGCCCTGATTCAAAGGAAGAAATATAACTATCTAGCGGTAATCCAAATCCAATTTGATATAAGAATGAGCCTAATAAAATTTGCAATAACAAACGCTTTTTAGCAGACAAAGTAATAATATCATCTGCCAGGCTTACTGCAAACAAAATCAATGTAGCTAAGAATAACCATAGCAAGGATGTATCTAATGAAACTGAACTTATAAATAATGTTGGAGCCCATAGCCCTATAAAGATGGCAATTCCTCCAAGCGCACTAACTGCCTTGGTGTGCGTCTTTCGATAATCTGGTTGATCCAATAAATTTTTGCGCGAAGCCATTTCTATAATTATTGGCAAAATTTTATACACAATACTGAAGCTAGCCAAGCTACTTAGTAATAAAATTATTGCTGTCATTTTCTTTAAATTTAATTGTGAATTTTGGATCCGCTCGCTTCTCAGCGAGCGGATTTTGAATGACCCCAACACGCAATCTATCGCGGAATCATTGCTAGTTAATTGTTATAAATAATTTTAAAATTCGAAATTAACAATCTGCACCTCTGCCCGACGGTTCTTTGCTTTTCCATATACATGCTTATTAGTATGTACCGGTTTTGCTTCTCCATAAGAAACAATATTAATTCTATCGGTCGAAATTTCATGGTCTACAAAATAGCTCAATACCTCGAAGCATCGACGTTGTCCCAGCTCATAGTTGTAAGCGGCATCTCCTTCTGTATCAGTATGTCCACTAATGTAAATATTGGTGTCGGGATTACCCTTTAAGACAGTTACCAATTCATCCAATTTCGAATAATAATATCTTTTGACTAAGGATTGGTCGCTATCAAATTCTACAATTACTTTTGGATAATAATTGTTAGGAACGAGATCTTTCTCATTAACACCTGTTGATCTAACTTTAGGACAACCATTATTTTCTATTGTTCCTTTCAAGAAAGGACATTGATCAAACTTATCTGACACACCATCCTTATCTGTATCTGGGCACCCCTTATGCTCTGGTAAACCTTTCAAAAATGGACATTGATCCACATTGTCAAGTAAACCATCCATGTCAGAATCTATCGCATGATCAGGACAGCCTTTGTTCGATTTCTCTCCAAAAAGATTGGGGCAGGCATCGATGGAATCATAAATACCATCTCCGTCTTTGTCATTGCAACCATTGTATTTCCATAATCCGGGTATAAGCGGACATTCATCAACTCCATTAGGCACCCCATCTTTATCATCGTCACGTAATGGATCAGACTCGTTGTTGGTTTCCTTGCTTTTGGCAGCTAACTCATTGTATTTTGTTTTTTTGAAATAAAATATTGCACTTAACTCAACCGCTCCATTCCCATTAGTTGCACCGGATAGTTTTGAATGTTGCAAATCATAGCTTATTCCAAAGTCCATATTTTTATAACCCAGCCCAGCTGACAAAATAAAAGCATCTTCTTTTCTATTTGCCAGTCCAAATTTCAATACTTTTTCTTTATCTATTTTATATTCACCTCCCATTCCCAATACAAGCATTTTGGCAGTTGCCTGCTTTGAATATCGAAACTGACCATTCATTGAAAATCGCTTATTTAATGGCATAGTTGATTTAACATAAAAATTAGATCGTATCGGATAAATTTCTTTCCCATTCTCATAAAAAGAAGCAGCAGGTTGATTAAGATGTAAAAAAGAAATACCAAGCTCATTTTTTATTTTACCTAAGGTATTTACCCATACCAAGCCAACAGATACATCTGGTAGTATTTTACTGGTTTGGGTAAAATTTTCATTGGACATCAAGTCAGAATTAAATCCGATTCCTTGCGTGTATTGATTGTCAAATTGAAAAGCCTGAGGATCAAAGCGCTGTTGAATTCCTCCAATAGATACCCCTCCAATTAGGGCATTACCTTCTTTTGACAATGATTGTCTATAGGCAACATTTGCGGTCAAACTACTTAAACTCAAAGATGCCTCTCCAGCATCACTCTTTAAGACTTTCGCACCCCATGAAAAGTTATTTATTTTTTGTTCAAATCCAATTCCATAGGTTTGAAAGGCAGAAGGAATGGCGGCCCATTGTGTGCGGTAAACCCCTGTCAATTTAAGTGGATTGTTCATTAAACCTGACATCGCCGGATTGCTAAAAGAGCTAGCTAAATCCACTTGTGAGAAATGCGCATCTTGGCCATTTGCTAAGCAAACGTAAAAAAATGAAATGATGATTAAATATTTATACTTCATGGTTGTTCTATTTATTAGCTTAGACTTCAAATTTAACACCCTTATCCAATTAATTGATTACCAATTAATTACAAATAGATTCAAATATAGTTTGATTTCGATTTGAAACTTTTTCTCAATTTGGGAATCAGTATACTGTGGGACTTAAGCAGTTAGTCAATTTAAAAATGATTGCAACTATTTAATGTAAAACTATCCTTCTACCGCGTTCTAAACCACAAAGAATACAAAAGGGTACAAAAGGGTACAAAAGCACTTAGCAGGTACTCATGGTTATAAGAACTTTCGTTTTCTGTTGTGTCTTTTGTGGTTCAAAATTACCATAGCTGAAATTCCAATACCTCAAGGATTTATTTCTACACTTTCATAGGACACTACCTAATCACACTAACCCGTCCAGCGAGTTGCTTCGTACTTCCATCTGTTTTAGTCACACTAACACAATACACATAATTCCCATTCTGAACCCCTACCCCATTTTGCTGACCATTCCAGCCATACTCAATACTGCTTGACTCAAAAATCATAGCTCCCCACTTATTGTAAACATTAAAAGTTAAGTCGACAATGTTACTGCCTCTCACATACAGAATATCGTTTTCACCATCACCATTTGGCGTAAATGCAGTAGGTATGAAAAGATCTCCAATGTCCACATTGTTGTTATTGCCAGAATTCGGATCAACTGTATTACTCACTCTAATAAAATTTTCTTTATATACCGTATCTCGACAACCATTTGTGCTAGATGCAGATAACATAACATCGTACACTCCATTATTCAGATAAGTATGCGTTGGGTTCGCCAAATTTGAACTATTGTTGATAGAATTGACATCGCCAAATTCCCATTGAAAACCGGAAAGGTTTGGATAGCTTACTTGAAAATAAACAGAATCTCCAGGCAAAATACTTGTATTGTCACTTGTAAAGTTTAAATCAAAAGTTGGTAGCACTTGTATTTCAACAGGTTCAGAAAGCACGATAGTACCAGAAGGTAAAAGCACTTGAACTTGATAGAGTCCACTGGTATTGACTTCCAGACTAGCAGCTGTAGCATTGCTGATCGGCCAGCCATCTTTCAGCCATTGATTATTAGTTGTATAATCAGAATAAAGGAAACTACTCGTTCCCGGACAGATATTACTAGGACCGTTCATGCTTATGTTAGGCGCAGAAGGATTGTTCAAAACCTCCACTGTTACCATCTCTGAAAGACCAAAGCACCCGTTTGCATCACCTACTTCTACCTGATAGTCCCCACTCTCTTTTACTTTGATAGTTGCTGTGGTTTCACCAGTGGTCCAAAAGTAAGCGTCCGCCTGACTGGCCACTAAAACAACAGAGTCTCCGGTATAAAACATTGTTTCTCCAACAATAGAAATGCTCGGCTCTGGCAAAGCAAAAACGGTAATTGATTTTGGGTTTGATTGAAAAGTATTACCACTATCCTGAACTACCACTTTTATCTGATGAACCCCTGGGTCTAAGTCCGAAGTACTAAAATTAGGACTACTTCCGCTTTGAACAATTTGCCCATCTAGATAAAAGAAATAATTGTTGTAAATATCTGGTGAAGCATAAACCTCCAGCGGCTCGCCAGAACAAATATTAGGGCTTGCATTGCCTTGTAGAAGCACGGAAACACCTTGATTTAAATCTATTATTTTTCGAACTAAATTATTGTATGCATCACCTACGTATATTTCTTTTGTTAAAGGAGAAATAGCGATTCCGGTGGCCCCACTAAAAGTTGCCAGACTCCCCATTCCATCAGTTGCTCCAGTGGCTCCAACTGAGCCAACAAAAGAAGAAACCATACTATCTGTCGTTATTTTTCTAACCAGATAATTGTAGCCATCCGCTACAAAAATATTCCCTAAAGAATCAACTGTAATATCCCAGGGATAGTTGAAAGTTGCATTTGAAGAAGTTCCATCATCTGCTCCAATAATCCCAGTCCCTGCTACAGTAGAGACAATACCATCGCTATCTATTTTTCGAATTTTATGATTCCATTCGTCAGCTACCAGAATATTCCCATCCAAATCAAGACTTAAGCCATATGGACGTGCAAAACTGGCAACACCACCTGGCCCATCGGTGGCTCCCATTAAATAAGCTGTTCCAGCAATAGTCGTCACCAAACCATTTGCATCAACCTTACGGATGATGTGTGTCAGATGATCTGCTACGTAAATATTCCCAAGCTCATCGCATTCAATTCCAGTTGGATTTCCAAAGGTAGAGGACGCTCCTTGTCCGTCAGAACTACCAAAGTTACCGGAGCCTGCTACTGTAGTTACCATACCTGATTGTGTGATTTTTCGGATCTTATTATTCCGGGTATCAGCCACTAGGATGTTTCCTTCATGGTCTACACAAATCCCCCAAGGTTCATTAAACAAGGCCACAGTTGTATCTCCGTCAATTTCGCCACTCATTCCTGCTATTCCTGCAAAAACACTGACCATTCCATCCGGAGTAATCTTTCGAATCAAATGACTCCATCGATCACAGGTATAAACATTGCCATCCGTATCCACAGCTATCCCATGCGGGTTATTAAAGGTCGCATCAAATGCAGGGCCATCAACATGGCCTGGGATTTCTGCCTGGCCTGCTACGGTTAATACGATTTGAGCTGTAGCATTTTTAACACAACTAAAAAAGGACAAAATTAAAATTAGCTTATAGAAATTCATGGTATTTTTATTTTATTGGTATCTAATCCTTGTATCAGGTTTTGTAAGATTGCAGTATTTTCACTAATTACTAATACTGCAATGATTTCTGCAACTGGAGCGGAAAATTAAGTTGAAATACAGGGCTGGACGATGTAACTTTCCCTGTAATAAGGTTACTGTATTTATTCGCAATGACGTTCCAACAATACCTTCGATCTGCAATAGATTTCATGGTCAAAGCTTTATTATAAAGCTGCACCGGATTTAAGTTTTCTAACTGGTATATCAACGCTTCTTTGTTCGCAAAGTAAATGGCCTTATGTTCTGTCGTTACTCTGTTGTAAATAACGTCTAATGAAAGAATCGGGAGGCCAAGGTACATCGCTTCTACAAGTGAAGGATTGGTCCCGCCAGCACTATGGCCATGTACGTAGATACTCGCGTTTGAACGAAGCAAATTTAAACTCCTAGGATTATAGATTTGCTTAAGCAAATGAATATTTTCGCAAGATTGATATTTTTCAAATAACTTTTTTCCATAGTTACTATGATCCCAATTTCCAACAATCACTAGTGGTAAGGATTCACTCTCAATAAACGCTTCTAATATCATGTCGAGATTATTTTCTGGTTCAATACGCGCAACTTTGAAAGCATATCCTTTCGTCAAGAAAGGGTAGTCATTTACATCTGATTCTTCCATGACAACCCGTTGGTTGTGATCAGCACCATATTCAATCAATTGACTACTTATACCATGCTCATCATAAAGGTATTTTTGAATAGCTGCGTTATCCGCCACCAGTTCATCAGCACATTTAATGGCAATTTTTTCACTTAAAATCAAAAACAATTTTGCCATTCCATTCCACTTAGATCGACGCCATTCAAGGCCATCCACATTGATGATAATTTTTACATTAAACAGCAGCTTGATAATGGGTAGAAAAATGCAACCTGAAACGCCTAATATTAACAGAACATCAGAAAATATGGCAGCATGTAACATTGATATTCCATCGTAGATAATACTTTGAATTCCGTTGGCTTTAAAAGGCATATATTTTATTTTAGCGCCTTCCCAAGTTTCTACTCTTTCTTCAGGAGCATAACTTTGAGCACTGTTGTACACGGTTGTGTCTAGTTGCTTACTAACTTGTAAAACAAGCTGATGAGCCAAGGTTTCAAATCCGCCATATTTAGCCGGGACACCTACTGTCCCAATAATTCCGAGTTTACTTTTTGATGTATTCATGATTTTGGTATTTCCTTGGGTTAATACCAAAACCGCCCCCTTTTATAACAATTTAGCTATCAATAACTTATACATCATTACTCCCCTTATTTGTTGTCTAAATGAAACTGATTCTCATTTTGGGACTTGTGTTTCATTTTAAAGTTGGTGAGAATTATTTGATTATGACTGTTTCAAATTAAGCTTCTAAGAATAGCCTTGAATATCTTTCATTCACCTATATTTGTATATGAAGTTGTTTATAGTTGTTCCCTTCAAGTCTGTCCGGCTGGCCAGAACGGGCACTTACGCTCGCCTTAAGGCGATAACTTTAATCAGCTTCAATTCATTTTTAGAACTTTGGCTCTGTTTCACGTTAAAACCAAAAGAAAAATTCTAATAAAACCAGAACTTTAATGCACCACAAATAAATGATACTTAGACACCTACCCATTCTTATCTCCTTCTTCTACATCTTCTTAATCTTTACAAATCCTACCTTCGCTCAACCCAATCAAGAAGACTTTGGAACACACTTTCGTGTAAAAATTTCAGAAACCTCAGAGTCAATAAAAGTAGACGGGAAGCTTGATGAACCTGTTTGGCAAACTGCCGAAGTCGCCACAAATTTTTGGCAAAAACTGCCTTACTTCAAAGAGGCTGCTGATCCGCTAACTGAGATCAGGTTGACCTACGATGAAGACAATATTTACATTTCTGCAAAATGTTACCAAACCGACCCCGTCATCATTCAATCACTAAAGCGCGATGATTACTGGGACAATGACGCCTTTGGAGTTGTCATCGATCCTTTAAATACCAAAGCAAATGCCTACCTTTTTGGATGTTCTGCTGCCGGTGTGCAATGGGATGCTTTACGATCTGAAACTTCGGGAATTAACTCAGACTGGAGCAATAAATGGTTTGCAGAAGTACAAATAGAAGACGATTTTTGGACTGCAGAAATTGCTATTCCATTTCGGATATTGCGCTATAGCGAAGACTTCAGCGAATGGGGCATCAACTTTATTCGCAATGCAGTATTCAAAAAACAATTTCACAATTGGACGGCGGTGCCTGAAGCATTTTGGCCACCAAATCCGGCTTATGCAGGAAGCCTAATTTGGGATAAAGCGCCTACTCGAAAAAAAGGAAATTTCAACTTAATACCTTACGTGACTGGTGGATTGGAAAAACAAGCTGGAGCAGATCTGAAATCGAATTTCAATGCTGGAATGGACGCCAGAATTGGCCTTACCTCTACACTGAATTTAGACCTGACACTCAACCCAGATTTTTCCCAAATTGAAGTAGACGAGTTGGTCACTAACCTGACCCGATTTAGTATTTTCCTTCCGGAAAAACGAACCTTCTTTCTGGAAAACAGCGATATTTTTGGCGACTATGGTTTTGGTGCTGTTCGTCCCTTCTTCTCAAGGACTATTGGTCTTGATGCGAATGGAGCTACGGTCCCGATTCTTTATGGCGCTCGCCTCAATGGAAACCTTAGCAAAGACCTACGAATTGGTGTCATGAATATACATTCATCAGGTGATGACGAAACTCCAGGACAGAATAATTCGGCCATTTCTTTACAGAAAAAATTTGGTCGATCTTTTATTCAAGGTATGTTTCTAAATCGACAAGCCTTTGACAAAACAGAAGTACTTAGTGACGACTTTGGCAGAAATGCTAGTTTGGAAGCCGCTTATATTTCAAACACTGGACAATTCACTACTTGGGTGGGTGCTCATCAATCTATAAAAAAGGGATTTACAGAAAAAACTGGGTTTTACAATTTTGGGATTACTGCTCAAAATACCAATTGGGAGTTTTTATCTGACTTTGTTTTAATGCAAGACAACTACTTTGCAGATATGGGATTTGTTGCTCGGATTCAAAACTACGATGCTGCCAGAGATACGGTTATTCGCAAAGGTTTCAACACCAATAATACTTCGCTCATTTATAAAGTGCGTCCACAAAAAGGAAGCATTCAACAGCATTCGATTATTGTGGAAAATTTGATTGCCTCCAACCCGGATTTTAGTTTCAATGAAAATAATCTATCCCTTGGTTATCGCATTTCAATGAAAGAAGGTCAATCCGCCAATATTAATATTCGCCATAACGCTATTGATCTGCTCTATCCCTTTTCCTTTACAGGAGATGGTGACCCTTTACCAGTTGACCAATATAATTTTGTAAGTATTGATGGTGGCTTTGAATCTGATAATCGCAAAGCATTTTCTTTCAATGTAGGTGCCCAAACGGGTGGATTTTACAATGGAAAACTCAGTCGTCTTATCCTCAACTTAAACTACCGTGCTCAACCATGGGGGAATTTCAGCTTAGGTTATCAGATCAACGATCTTGATTTTCCTGATCCTTATGGCAAGGACCGAATTGGGGCTTTATTGTCAAAGGTTGAGATTGGATTTTCCAGAAACCTAATTTGGACTACCTTGTTTCAGTATGTTGATCAGGCAGAATTTATGGGCATTAATAGTCGATTACAATGGCGCTTTTCACCAATGTCTGATATGTATTTGGTCTTTTTGGACAACTACGATGTTTTTGACTTAATGGATAATGGTAAGGATATAAAAACCAACAACAGGGCACTCATCTTGAAGGTAAACTATTGGTATTGATTAGACTTTCTAAAATGGAATCGCTAAAGTAAATTTCGAATTCCTTAGACCTTTACAAACTAAACATCTTTTGAAGAAAAAACTGATTAAACTATTCATTGTCCTTGCAGTATTGGCAAACGTCGTTGCTTTTAATCACGCCTATCGATTGACACATTTCACTGGGATTAATCTTCCTAGGTGAATACGGTGAGAAGTACATTGACTATGAAAGAGCATTAACCTATAATAAAAAAGTTGCCAACCTTTCAGACGATCGATCCACTACAACTGTACTAGCCAAAAATTATTACTACCTTCGAAAGTATGACGACGCTGAAAATATTTTTAACCAACTAAACAAAAAGTACCCCCATCTGCTGGATTATCAATACTGGCTGGGTGTAACGAAATATGCAAAAGGGGAAGTTGACTCCGCAAGAATAATACTCACTAATCTGATTGAAAAGGACAGTTCCTATAATGATGTGCTGTCAGATATTTTTGAATAAACTTGTTCCAATTTCTAATTAAATTCATCTTTTATGTTCAAGAACAAAGTTAGCCTCAAAGATGCATTCGATACTTTAAAAGAAAGTAAAGAAGCCTTTGCCACCGTTTTTACGCATGGTACCTTGTCTATTGAAATTTACAAACCTGACAAAGTAGATCTACAAAAGCCGCATGACCGAGATGAGGCTTATATCATAAGTTCTGGATCTGGAAATTTTGAATTGGAAGGAGAAGAAACAAGGGTAACTAGCGGAGACTTTCTCTTCGTTCCCGCAGGTGCTGAACATCGCTTTGTGGACTTCACAAACGATTTCAGCACCTGGGTTATTTTTTATGGGCCAATAGGTGGCGAAGAGAATTAAACTTAAATAAGGCTATTCTTAAACCTTCTCTTTTTTCTTTAATTGCTTATAAAATTCGCGAAACGAAATCATCCGCTGACTTTCTTCATCCCATAGCTTATGGCGAATCAATTTTAAGCTTTCCAAAAAGGAAACTTTAGTTACATACTTTTGCAAAATGGGATTCTCACGCGCGCAATCTTCTAGGTTGTAATTAGGTATTCGCGAACTCAAATGATGGATATGATGAAACGAAATGTTACCAGTCAACCAACGAAAAACCTTTGGTACTTTGTAGTAACTTGCACCTCTAATTGAAGCCAACAAATAGTCCCAGTTCTCACGCCATTGCATATACGTTTTTTCATGTTGATGTTGGACATAGAAAAACCAAAAAGCTATAATACTAAATGCTACAACAATCGGAATATGCACCAATAAGAATTGCTTCCACCCTATGATCAAAGCCAATAAAAGATAGACCGCCCCAACCGCAAGGTTATTAATTACCTGTGACCTAGATATTTCACTCCAGCCTTTACTAATGGAAACGGTTGGGATACGATTAGAAATGGTAAAATAGTAAACCGGTACCACTCCAAAAAGCACCAATGGACTTCGAAACATTCGATATTTAAAACGCCCCCACTTGTTCAAATCCTTAAACTCCTCTACCGTTAAAAAATCAATATCACCGATATCGCGATGCTCTAACTGACCAGTATGACCGTGATGAAAACTATGTACTCTAGACCAATAATGATATGGCAAAGTCGTAAAGAAACTACTAACAAAGCCAAGTCGATCATTCCACTTCTTAGATTTCAAAAAGGATTGGTGGCCACAATCATGTTGAATAATAAATATCCTAGCCAAAAAGAAACCACCTAATATGGCAAAAGCCAATGTCAACCAATAAGACCATCCTAGTGAGAGATAGCAAAGTACCCATATCCCAATAAATGGAAGAAAGGTATTGGCAAGCTGTATCAAAGCTTTCTTAGTACTTGGAATCTTATATTTGCTAATTATTTTTGGCCAATGCTTTAAGCGCTCTTTGATCTCCTGATCAATTGCCGCTGGTGTAAATTTTATCTTTTTCAATTTAGACATAGTGTGATGATTATTTGAACAACTGCTTTGCTAAGTAGATCGCTATCACTACTTCTTTATTCCCTAATTTCTGGGGCAAAATAATAAAAGTATTTGCAAGTCTAGTTAATAAGTTGGGGAATCGTTAATATTGCATCGCAGCAACGACATTTTGGTTCTACCATTTTATTAGGAAACCTAAACAATTGTATAAACAATGAAATATTCAAAAGGTTGGTTTATTCTATAAATAACGGTATATAATCACTTGAGTTGCAAAACTGGACTATCCTCCACAACTAACTGAACTACAGTAATCAATACCGTCTTTTTCATTAAAATAGACTTCAATCAATACATCATTAATGCAAAAAAAAGGTAAAATAATCGGGGTAGGTTTTCAAAAAACAGGTACATCTACACTGCGAGATGCACTCCGTGCCTTAGGTTACACAGTAGGCGATACTCGCTATAAGTTATTGATACCGATCTTGAAAAAAGATTTCAAAACGGTATTAAAAGAAGTTAATCGATATGATGCTGTAGAAGATAATCCTTATCCACTTATTTTTAAAGAATTAGATGAATTGATTCCTAATTCAAAATTCATCTTAACCATACGAGAAGAAGAGTCCTGGTACAAAAGCGTCAAGCGCCACATTGGTGAGCTCCGTGACCCTATGCACGAATGGATTTATGGCAAAGGAAAAGGGCTGCCAAAAGACGATAAAGAAAACACCATTAGAGTTTATAATAATCATAACCAATCGGTAATCGAATATTTCAAAGATAGACCAGAGGATTTGTTGATTTTAGATTTTACCAAAGGTGATAAATGGGATAAGCTTTGTAAATTTCTAAACCATGAAATACCTACACTCCCCTTCCCTCATGCAAACAATGCGAAGAAAATAAAGAAGCAGAGTTTCCTCAAAAAGCTGAACATGCGAAAGAAGAAAATTAAGTATGGAATTCAGATTGCTTATATTAATTGGCGTGGGCTTTAGAGCTTTAGTTGTAGTAATAATTGCTGTTACTATTTACATAATGATGGTCAACTGAAGATGGTTTGTTTTTTTAGCTATTCAAGTCCAAACTTCTATCGCTCCACAAAGTCACGAAATTCATCCAAAACACTACGCCCCTCTTCCTGACTCAGATAAAGCAAGTTTCCATCTTTGCCAATAATTTCATAAGCAGGTACAGAATATAATTGATACGATTCCATCACCACATTCTGATCCACCAAACCATGATCTCCAGCTATCTGGTAATCTTCTATTGCTTTATTCCAGTTAGAGGAATTCTTATCTATTGATACATTGAGTAAAACAACCCCAATCTCCGCCATCTGCTGACGTATCTTTTCATACTTTTCAAAACCACTAATGCAAGGCTTGCACCAACTAGCCCAAAAACTAAGGTAGACCACCTGTCCCTTATAATCACTTAGTTTTTTGGTACTACCATCCAACAGTTGGAATTCAAAATCTGGAGCAAGCTTAGTTGCACTTTCTTGTGCAGAAGTATTTAGCGAAAGCAAAGAGATAACTAAGAGATAGGTTATTTTAAAGCGCATATTATTTTTAATTTAATCAAGTTCAAGGATTGATTTATACAGAAAATAAGAAAAAGCAGAAACTAAGCTCTTTTTAAAGCTTATCCCAAATACTCATCGATTAATATTAAGCCGATTTTGTCCAAGCACTTACTTCTGACGAACATTCAGCCCTCAGATCGTCAAAACCTCAGCACTTTAACCCTATCTTAACGCAAATAAGACGCAGAATCAACGACATTGTCGTAAAAATCAGATTACTTAGGCACATATATACTAAAATTGACTTAGAAGTCATTAAATTTGTTGAAGGCACCGCCTACTGAGCACCCAAATTCACTAAAAACATCTTTAATCAATTAAACAACAACAATGAAGATTTTTATTACAACACTTGCCATGCTATTTAGCATTATTACTTATGCTCAAGAGATCGATGTGGATATCGAAGAGGATGAAGACATGGAGGAAGAGATGGAATCCCCAAATATGTACAAGGACCTGAAGAACCCTGAAGACATTGCAGATGCAGTTACTGAGGGTTTAAGCGATCCTAGCGAAAAGGCAGAGGCTATTTTTAAATGGGTGACTGGCAATATCGCTTACGACTTAAAAATGTTTGAAGATTTTACTACTGGAGAACGTGATAAGAAAAAAGGAAAGCGGATCAAAAGGTCTGACATGGAAGAGCATAACGCAAAGAAAGTAGCAACAGCTTTGAAAAAGAAGAAAGGAATCTGTGAAGATTATGCCCTCGTTTTTAAAGCGATTTGTGATGAAGCAAACCTTGAAACAGAGATCGTAAAAGGCTGGATTAGAAATGATCCCAGCAAACTGCGTAGCACCGGTACCAAACACATTTGGAACGTTGTCAAAGTTGAGGGCGAATGGTTGCACTGCGATGCAACTTATGCTAGTGGATTTGTAAACAACTACGATGAGTTTGTTTTCGATTACGAGGCTGATTCCTACTTTTTCCCAAGTAAAGAACAAATGCAATACACGCACTTCTCAAAGGATACCACTTACAAGCTTACTCCGGTTGCTCTTACTAAAGATGTTTTCAAAAAGCGTCCTTTGGTTGGTAAAGGATTTTTTACCAATAAAATTACAAAGCTGGATCCTAACGAAGTAGCCATCAGTGTTAAAAAAGGTGAAAACGTGACCATCGCTTTTGAATCTGACGAGAAATTAAGCAACGTAACTTGCTACCGCCCTAAAACTGATGAAACTTTTATGGTGAAACACGTACAAGTTGGCAACAGAAATAATGTAATCATCAAGACGAAAGACTTCAAGTCTGGTCCGATTCATATCCTTGCTAACAATGAGCTTATCGCTGCGTATAAGCTTACAGTAATTAAATAGAAGAAGATAAAAAGGTGGGATCTTGGAGCTGGGAAATAAAAATTTCCGTAAACGTAAAAACCGCGTTTCAAGCACAACTCCAAGCTCCCACTTCCCTTCTCCTTCACCTCAAAACTTGACAAAATGAAACTAAGACTACTACTTCTCCTCTCTGTCATCCTATTCCTCTCTGCTTGCAGACAAGATGGCCCATGCTTACCTACTCCTTGCCCAAAGCAAGACCTTAACCTTTCACTCGCAATTGAACTTTACTTTTGCAATGCCGATCAAGGTGATGAATGTTTTTCTGATGAGGACCTTAGTCAAATCGCTCTGGTTAGTAAATACCATGATGACAATCACGTCATCAGCGTTGATAGTTTTTTCAACCTTGCCAACTTCAATAATACCATTAACTTCGGTGAAGAAGGTTTACCCTTGACTGCTAGTGATGAGCTCTCTTCTTCACTTGACCTCCACTTTGAGGCTGTTGTCCTAAACACTGGTCACCATTTTATTATTTCTGACATAGAGATCGCTAACGTTCCTTCCTCTGTACCCTGCGACTGCCCTAGATATGAAATAGTTCAGCTTAAGCTAAATGATGAAATCATCGCAATAAACGCTCCCTTAGCACGTCTCGTCTTGAATAAATAGAAGTTGAAATATAAATTATCAAAATCCTCCAAGCTTAAACATTAGCTTAAAGCTCATTTCATTAAATGTTCTTAATAAAGGCTCTCCTTCCTCAAGGAATTTTTCCGCTTACACTTTCGATTCCGAAGCGAAATAGAATGCCACCGTCTCAAATTGAGGATCGAGCCAAGCTAGCTAGTCATCCTACAAGTCCGTTCTTCTAACTTTACCATCTAAATTTCCCAGCTAAAAACCTTTCCTTTTGTTCTTTTTTCTATTTTTGCAGTCTTTTAAGTCTTGTAAATGGCCAATGTACCTCAGCAAGACATGTATGAACTGTAAACACTCAAAAAGATGTTAGAAAATATTTTCACTTTGATCATGCTCGTTATGCTACAAGCAGTGCTTGGATTTGATAACCTGCTATACATTTCTCTTGAATCAAAAAATGCACCTGAAGAAAAGCGAGCCTATGTTCGTAAAGTAGGTATTTTAGTCGCTATCGCGCTGCGTATTGTTTTGCTTTTTGTATTGATCAATATGATCCAATATTTCCAAGACAGCTTGTTTGTGATTAATATGGGACATTATATACACGGAGATTTCAATGGGCATAGTATCATCGTCCTCTTGGGTGGTGCCTTCATTTTATATACGGCCATGAAGGAAATCTGGCACATGATTTCAATCGAAGAAGCTGATGGCATAGCACACGAAAAGAAATCGAAGTCAGTGGGCCAAGTAATCTTTATGATCATCGTTATGAATCTGGTTTTCTCTTTTGATTCTATTCTTAGTGCTATCGCTCTGACAGATGTATTTTGGGTCATGGCAGTAGCGATTGTAATTAGTGGTATCATGATGTTGGTGCTCGCTGATGGCGTTTCCAACTTTTTGGCAAAAAATAGAATGTACGAGGTGCTTGGTTTATTCATTCTCTTTCTAGTTGGAGTCATGTTGATTTCTGAAGGAGGTCACCTTGCACACTTAACATTGTTTGGTTCGGAGGTGACACCTATGAGTAAGGCGACTTTCTACTTTGTGATCATTATTCTAACCATTACTGATGTAGTACAAGGACGTTACCAGAAGAAAATCGTAATGGCTAAAGAGCAAGAGCAAAAGAAGAAAGCTTAATTCGATTAGCAAAAAAGAATAAAACAAATCTTTCTTAAAAAGGCACAATCCACTGTAAATCAGTAAGGTTTGTGCCTTTTTTGATTACTTTAGCTTGGAAATTAATTGGCTTAAAACACCATATTTCTTCTTCTCCGCATCTTATAGTTTTATCAGCTAAGTAATTCACGGAATTACTTAACGCTAAACATACCTACATCATGAAAAAACTAAATATCCTACTACTCGCACTTCTCTTCTTTTCTTGTTCAAGTGAATCTATGTCTGGCAGCGATTACGCTATGACAGAAAAATCTATGGCTCCTGAAGCTTCTGAAATGGATTACAGACAGGAGGCAGAACCAACTAGTTACTCCAATGACCAAAGCCAAAATGAAAGCCCAGAAGAGAGCAATATCGAACGCAAAATAATTCGAACAGCAAAGCTAAGAATGCAAGTAGAAAATGTAGAGAAAAGTACGGCTGCTATCCAGAAACAGATCAAACAAAAGGGAGGTTTTACCAGTTCCGTTAATCTAAGTAGTCGAGGCAATTACGTCAATAACTCCATTACCATTCGCATTCCAAATGAAAAACTCGACAGTTTGCTAGATGCGATATGCTTGGAAGCTAAACATATTGACCAAAAAAGTATCAACGCACAAGATATTACTGAGGAGTTTGTAGATATACAGATTCGTTTAAAAACAAAAAAAGAAGTCCGTGACCGTTATGTTGAAGTACTTCGAAAAAAGGCTTCCACTGTGGAGGATATCTTGAACGCTGAAGAACGAATTCGCATCGTTCAGGAAGAAATTGAATCAAAGGAAGGTCGTCTCCGATATCTTAGGAATCAGGTTTCACTTAGCACCATTCAACTCAACATTTACCAGAACGACGGCAAGGGACTCGTAACCAAAAGCTATGGCAGCAAGTTAGGGCAAGCTTTTGCAAATGGCTGGGGAAACATAAAAGGTTTTATCATTGCTATGGTAAATATCTGGCCGTTTTTGATAATGCTTGGGATTTTGTTTTACCTTGGAAGAAAATGGAATATATTTAGAAGGAAGAAAAGCTAAACTCCAGAATTCGACATAAACATTTCACCCCGGTATCCGTTATATAAATAAAGATTATAACTAAAAAAATTATTAAAAATATGAATGTAATTATTGAAGCGCCTTTTACTTTAAACGATCAGCAACGAAAGGATATAGAAAATGAGGTACATACCTTGAAGAAGTATAATTTTGGTATCACCAAAGCGGAAGTATATTTCAAAAAGGATGACGGCACTGAGCCTGACGTTATTTTGGCAGAAATTAAATTATCTGTAACTGGCCCAGATCTTTTTGCTTCTGCCAAACACAAAGATTATTCGACTGCCTTGGTAGCCGCAATAAATAAAGCTGACAGACAACTAAGAAGGGCAAAGGATATTAAGTCGGATCACCATTAGTCATTAGATTTGTTTATTCCGGTTCGAAAAGAAAATTAATTTTAGACTCAGTAACTAAAGGTAAAGACTAAGTTTCATTAAGCTACCTCTAACTTAAATTCTTCCTGCTTTTGTTTCTTTTCAGCGTACATCAATTCCGTAGGTAACATTAGGTGGAAGGTCGATCCCTTACCTAAAACAGAGTCAATCCAAATATCTCCTTTATACTGATTCACGATTTTTTTACATATAGCAAGGCCGATTCCCGTACCTTCATAAGTTCCTTTT
>CAKZUK010000050.1 GCA_937921775.1 uncultured Saprospiraceae bacterium | reverse complement strand
AAGCAGCTTCCATTTCCACTTCAAGATTAACCAAACCAACACTCGGATTCGGAAAGAGGTCAAACTTAGTCAAACCCTCCAAATAAGTAGTGCTCGTCAACGCTTCCACTTCTACCGTACTCACCAACATACAGGCATCTGCATCTACGACTGTCACCGAGTAGGAACCTGCAGTTAAACTAGTTGCCAATTGGGTAGTCTGTGCAGGGTTAGTGCTCCAATTGTATTGATATGGGAGTGTTCCACCTGTCACCGTAACGATTGCAGAGCCATCATTTGCTGCTCCATTTGCTGGCGTTGAACTAAGGCTTGATGCCAAGGCTGAAATTTCTAAAACCGTAATACTTTCTGTTGTTATACAATTCGGATCATTATTATAAGTCAATGTCAAAGTATAATCTCCTGGCGCATCAACCAATGGTGTCAAGGTATTTGTACCAGAAATAATACTCCCTGTTGATGTTGTCCAAGTTGCAGAGATACCCGTTCCTGAAGTGGAAGCTGTAGCATCAATCACAACATTGAGTTGATTACAATTTAAAGTTCCTGGAGTTTGTATCTGCGTAATTACTTGTGGAGCGGCTACTATATTAACCGAGGGGCTCGTGTAAATTGTACCCATCGCATCCGTCACAGTACAGGTGTAAGTTCCTCCTGCCACTGCATTGAGGTCTTCTGTATTTGCTCCATTGCTCCAACTATAAGTATAAGGACTCACTCCTCCAAAAACGGAAAGATCAATAGAACCATCTGAAGCTCCAAAGCAGCTTTCATTGATAGCGCTCAAATCAATAGAGATTGGAACAACTGCTGCTGCCTGTGTCACCGTTACTGTTTGTGTGATACCTCCGCCATTGATCGTTATAGTCGCTACACGATTATTAGTAATCGTATTTTCTAAATAGCTAGCTTCAATGCTACCATTATTATTAGATCCACTTGGACTTACTGTTAGCCAGTTTGAATTTTCACTAACCGACCAAGTAATATTCGAATTTACATTAAAGGTGGCTATACCACTCGTCGCTGGAACGTTTTGATTAGCTGGGCTAACTGACATGACTGGACTTACTGAAATTTCCGTCAACTCTATATCGTCAATCCAATATTCGAAAGTCTCATTACTTGGATAAAAATTCACTGCAGCCAATGTATTAATTCCACCAGTCACTTCATCTGCCTGATGGCTAAACGGCCACGAATAAACAGAAGTACCTCCTATTGTCAAAGTGCTAATGTCATTATCTATATCAATATCTTGCACCACATCAATCCAACTGCCTTGCGTATAGCTAAATGTTGCGACGCCCACTGCACCTGCGTTCAAAGTACCGGTTCCATTTGTATTAAAATAAACTTCCGATGCCCACTGATAACTTGCAGAAGCGGGTGCAAACTGATGTAATATATTATAGTAACCCGACTTGCCAACAGGGACATAAATTTTAAAACTTAATTGATAATGGCCATTCGTATAATTCCCTGGAAGGAAAACTACATCCTGAGGACCACCATCTACCGTACCTTCTATTTTCACAGATTGACTTCCGCTAGATGCCTGTTCTGTGTTGACCAAACCATCACTTAGACCGCCTTCTACTCCATTCCAAGTCGTCCAACAAACGGTCTGCGTCCCCAAAGTTCCTTGGTCATATGATTCTAAGTTATCACAAGTTAGTGCCAATGGATTATCGCATTGACAAGCACCATCCGGGAATGAAATTGTCAAATCATAAGCCCCACCATTACCACCGACATATACGTCCGTTACAAAATAATAAGCTTGTCCAGCAACGACATCGATCGTTCCACTCACTCCTGCTGCTCCATCAAAATAAAGCAAACAAGCACTTGGACTACAAGCTGACAAAACGAAAAGATCGATATATCCCGCCACATTTTCATTATAATCAATTTGGGCAACTCCTGAAACCGGAGCGGTAAAAAAATGAACTACTTCATTACCAGGTTCATCATAATTTGCGCAACCATAAGTACTTACGTTAGCACTTCCATTATCCGTGTTTCCATTATAAGTCACTCCTGAAAACAATTCAATTGCAGTAGTACAATCTAATGGGGAAGTTCCTCCACCACCGCCACCGCCACAAGCAGTTAAACAGCTTGATGTCTCAATGTTATTATAAATAAGGGCTGTGGGCTGTGGCCCAAAACCTAAATTCAAATTAATACCCGGGTTTGGATAACCAGGAATTTCACAACTACCGTAGGTAGAACTTCCTGTCAAATGACAATAACTCATGATCGTTCCACCTGAAGCTGCAGGTTCCGGTCCTGGACTACACGCTCCCTCTACACAAAAACAGTTATCGATAGCACCTCCATTCCACGAGCAGCTGTGGGTGTGAGGTGATCCTAAATTATGTCCAATTTCGTGCGTAACCACTTCTACAGTCCAGCTAAAATTTGGCAAATCGCTATAACTAGCATCTATATTACTATAACCAATGCCAAGTGCTGGATAGCAAAGGACATCTACATAAGCGAGACCACCGTTTCCATTATTGGAAGTAGAAAGTAAATGAGCCAGATCTCCATTAAAGTTTCCATTCATCTGATTCTCAAAGGCATCTAGTGCGGCATTGGATGAAGAAGTTGGATAAGGATCTTGAGTTGCCCAAACAAAAACTTCATTAAGCTCCATGCAAATATCATCGATATTGTACACTGCCGAAACAACGTTGAACATATTGGTAACAAAGTCTGTAGTTGTTGTTACGCTGGAACCAAAGTCCTGATACATCAGGTAATCGCATTCCATATACATTTTTACAGAATTATTGGTTACGGTGAAAGTCCCTTGATTCCCATCAATTTCGATAGGAATTTCAATATCATCATCAGAGGTATGACATTCAAAGTTATTTCCAACAAGAAGATTACTTTCAGGATATAAAACATAAACATCATCACCTGTCAGGCTAGCGTCAGTGGATATCCCAAGATTATGGTCATCACCATCATACGACAATACAGCCATGATTTTATCTTCAAAGAAACTGATTGCAACCAATGAATTAGGTTCACCTACAACAGTCCCCTGATAATATAGTCCCGGTTGATAATCAAATGGCTCTGCTCCGTTTGCCGTTCGTTTGGTTACCACAAAGTTATCTGTTAGAAAATTTTTACGCAGCAGTTGCAAATCGATTTTAGTATTGTTCCCTGTTGGAATTTGGAGATCAAGATGTTGAGCTTTTTGATTATAAATACTAGACAAAGCATCTGGAGCAATTTTCAGATAGACAGCGTCTACCACGTCCAGACTTTTCTGAACATTCTCAGGAGCTAGTTTGAATAGCGATTTTTTTTGATTGCTTTTAGCAGGAGTGCTGCCAAAAAGTTGAATTGAAAAAAATAGACCTGCTAATACGATAGCAGGTATAAAGGAACGGGTTCCAGTTACACTCATAATTAAATGGGTTTTTGCTTCAAACCAATTAAATGGTTAGAACAGTATGTAAAAATGTGTTACGCACGAGCAAAGCTCTTCTGGATATGTTCTAAAATGGGAAAACAGTAATAACAATTGAGTTGCTGATCAGAATATGATCAGTCAGTTATTTGTAGATAGGGATAATACAAAATCTATACCGTATACGCTATGAAAACAGCGAAGGTCGGCTTCGATTTTTTCAACAAAAATGGTAGTAATCCGAAGTGTTCCTTTTATGGAAATTATACCTCAGTTAGCACAAATAAATAACCGACAACATGGCTTCCATATTGTCGGTTAATTACATTTTTTTTAAACTTTTATTAAATCGATCTAAATCATATTTTTTAGAATCGAATTGAAAGTTTATAGAAAGCCTTGTGCTTATTGACTTTCTCTAAACCCTCTCTGCCGTTTTCTTTATTTTGAGACTACCTTAATTAAAGTTCCACTTTTTATTTGATCAGTTAATCTCATACTATTTAGTATAGCAAATTCTTCGTGGCGATCAGTTGCCATCCCACTATCCGTAAAAACCTGTTTCAAGGTAGAGTTCTTTTTAACTGTCACAATTTTAATCTTTTCAGGTTTCACGTTGATCTTGTCTTGATCTGTCAATTTCTTAAAATTCTCCATACAATCTAAGAAATAGGGCTCATAAGTATTGAAATCTTTTTCCAATGAAAGTCCATGTAATTTGTAAATCAAATTATTGTACTGAATGAAATAGGTTAAAATTCTAAGTGTCGCATTCGGATCATTTGGATTCTCTTGGTCTGCGATAACTGCCTTAGCTGGTAAACCATGAACACGAACGTCTCTGGAATCAATCGGTTTCAATTTATTGTTTGTCACAAAACCATCAGCAGCTTCGCGCAAAGTTTTTTCCGGAGCGATTTGTAGCATAAGTAATGCCTCACCGTTTTCTGGTGCGTGCTGTACCTGCGTTGGAGAATTTTGTGTCCGCCAGCCACGTGGTACTGGATATTGGAATTTCATTTCAGGATGATAGAACATATTACTTTCTACATATCCCTGACGAGGATCTTCTCCATAGATCAAACCGTCAATCATTCTTAAATAAGAATCGCGATTTACTTTCAAATTCGTCTTCCCTGTTTTCTTCTGCCATTCATCAGCCAGTTCGCCCACTTTTTGATTACGATCTACTGGATCAGGATGCGTTGACATAAACGTTGGAATCTGTTCCCCACCATGTTGGTCTCTCATCCGTCCAAGCGTTTCAAAAAAGTTGGCCATTTCATGCGCATCATATCCAATTTTGGTTGAGTATTCTACTCCTAATCTGTCAGACTGACTCTCATGGTCGCGACCAAATTTTAAAAACATTAAACCGATACTAGTTTGTGTGACATCAGCAAATTCTCGAAATTTTTCTGAAGCAATCATACCCACAATAAAACCTACCTGCGCCAATTGCTGCCTACTATATTGCTTAGCAGAATGCCTCGCGGTAATATGCCCAATCTCATGACCAAGTACACCTGCAAACTCTGCTTCGTTATTAAAGTGTGCCATGATACCTCGTGTAAAATAAACATAACCACCGGGTACAGCAAACGCGTTAACAACTGGTGAGTCTAATATTTTAAATTCGTACTTCAATTTATCACGGTGCGAAATCGCAGCCATCTGCTGACCTTTCCTATCGATAAATCCTTGCATCTTTGCATCCTCATATTTTCCAAAGCTTGCTACAATACTAGGATCAGATTGAGCTCCTAGTTGTATTTCTTTTTTAGTCGACATTAAACTAAGTTCTCTTTTACCAGTAACAGGATTACGGGCACAAGAAAGACTCAAAAGCATAATCGACAATAACAAGTAACTATGAAGACTGAGAAGTTTAAATGGCTTTTTCATGGTGTTGTGATTTTTTTTGTAAAATATGGAAAACTCCAACAAATACAAGAAATTAATTTAGTTTGTTACTCTATAGACTGGTTTAGTTTCGTAATAGTAACAAGAAATTCAACATTTTAAGACTATCTTAATCCATATTTTTAAATATCAAAGCTTGGAACTCCAAGCCAAATTCTCCGTATACACAAGGCCGCTAAACAACTAGGAATCAAGTAATAAAGCATTTGTTTTTAAAAAAATACTTATCTTTAGTTGGATCTTAAGCATCGAAAAGAGTTTACTAAACTTACTAGACATCTAGGATTTTTATTAAAAATCACAAAATCTAAACCTACCTAATATGAGCTCTGCAGACACAAAATACCCTAAAGCACAAAACTACATTAACGGGCAATTTACATCAAATGACAATCCTACCATGGATGTTTTTTCTCCGCTCGACGGCAGCACGATAGGCGCAGTTCCTTTATCAAAAGGCAAAACACTTGATGAAGCTGTTGCTGCTGCAAAAAATGCCTTCCCTGCATGGTCCGGCCTTACATTAAAAGAACGAGTACAGTTCTTTTTCAAATTCAGAACACTATTAGAAGTAAATAAAGACGAGCTTAGTTTATTGGTTCATCGTGAAAATGGTAAAACAACTGGAGAAGCAGCTGCAGAGGTTTCCAAAGGAATTGAACTTTGTGAATTTGCCTGTTCACTTCCTCAAATTATTCATGACGAAATACAAGAAGTTAGTCGCGGAGTTGAATGTCGAACTTCGCACCACCCCGTAGGAATCGTTGCATGTATCACTCCGTTTAACTTTCCACACATGGTGCCACTATGGACCATTCCAAATGCACTAGCCCTAGGAAATTGTATGGTATTAAAGCCCTCAGAAATGGTACCCCTCAGCGCCATTCGAATCGCAGAACTATTAAAAGAAGCGGGTATTCCTGATGGCGTATTTAACATCGTACATGGCGACAAAGAAATAGTAGAAGCGATTTGTGATCATCCTGACATTGAAGCAGTATCATTTGTAGGCTCTACACGAGTTGCGAAAATAGTATACCAACGGGCCACCCACAATCTAAAAAGGTGCATCGCACTAGGCGGAGCAAAAAACCACCTCATCGTACTCCCTGACGCCCATGTTCAAATGACCGCATCCAACGTAGCTGCCTCTATGTCTGGTTGTGCCGGACAACGTTGCATGGCAGCTTCAGCAATGGTAGCGGTAGGTAAATCCGATCACATCATTGATGAACTTTGTAAAGAAGCACGTAAAATAGTTCCTGGCAAAAATCTCGGCTCCGTTATATCACTAGAAGCGAAAGCACGTATCGAACGTTACATCGACGAAGCTGAAGCAGCTGGCGCAAAAATTCTTGTTGATGGTAGAAATACAAATGTTGCAGGACATGAAAATGGCTACTACGTTGGACCTACCATTATCGATCACGTAAGCCCAGACATGGCTATTGCACAAGAGGAGGTATTTGGTCCCGTCATCGCCATCATGCGCGCCAACAATGTAGACGAAGCATTGAAAATAGAAAACAATTCTAAATATGGAAACGCAGCTGCCGTCTTCACTCAAAACGGAAGTATGGCCAAATATGTAACACAACACGCTAGTGCAGGTATGGTCGGTGTCAACATCGGTGTTCCCGTACCAAGAGAACCGTTCTCCTTCGGGGGCTGGAACGAATCTAAATTTGGTGTCAACGATATCACCGGTAAAAGCTCCGTAGAGTTTTTTACGAAAGTGAAAAAGACAACCACCAAATGGAATCCCGAAGACAAAACCAATTGGATGTCCTAACAAATCAGAAACCTTTGACAAACTTAGCCTGAAAGGCTTAGGCCATCAACATTGGGCAGCGCTCATTGATAAAAAAAGAAGCATGACTAACAACACACAAGACTCTCTAAATCATACCTTCTTCTCTTGGTCAAAACAAGGAGGTCTAAACCCCATCGAAGTAGCTCACGCAGAAGGTGTCTATCTCTACGACCAATCTGGCAAACGCTACCTCGACTTCAGCAGTCAACTAATGAACGTCAACATCGGACACGGCGACCAAAGAGTTACTGATGCAGTGGTCAAACAAATGCAGGAAGTCAGCTACATTGCACCAAGCATGGTCACTGAAGTAAGAGGAAAATTAGGCAAACGACTAGCCGAAATAGCTCCTGGGAATCTCTCCAAAACATTTTTCACACTTGGTGGTGCAGAGGCTATTGAAAATGCCATCAAACTAGCGCGCCTCTATACTGGTCGACATAAAATATTATCACAATACCGCTCATACCATGGCGCCACTTATGGTGCTATTTCAGCGGGAGGTGATCCAAGAAGACTACAGATGGACCATCTGGCTGCACCTGGTATGGTCAAATTTGAAAACCCATACTTTTATCGTTGTCCGTGGTACAGCGACTCGGCAGAGCAGTGTGCTGAACGATGTGTAGAACAACTAGAACGAATCATTAAATTTGAAGGTCCAGAAAATATAGCCGCTATTATTTTAGAAGGCGAGTCTGGTACTTCTGGTTGTATCAAATACCCACCAAATTATTGGCAACTTATTGAAAAACTCGTTAGAAAATATGGCATACTAATCATCGACGATGAAGTGATGAGCGGATTTGGTCGAACGGGGAAGTGGTTCGGGATAGATCACAGCGGTGTAGTTCCCGACATGATCGCCACAGCCAAGGGTTTGACGGCTGGTTACCTTCCCTTGGGAGCATTAATCGTTTCAGATACAATCGCCAATACCTTTGATGACAAGGCACTTCCTCTTGGGCTTACTTATTCTGCACATCCAGTTTCTTGTGCCTCAGCACTTGCTGTTCTTGACATTTACGAATCGGATAATCTGATTGAAAACGCAAATAAAATCAGTCGCTATCTCGAAGAAAAAATGAAAGGCTTAATTTCCAAACATCCTTCGATTGGCGATTTTAGAAACACTGGATTACTCGGCGCAATCGAACTAGTAAAAGATCGAAAAACAAAAGAACCAATGGCCCCCTGGAATGCCAAACCACATGAAATGGGCATCATGAAAAAAGTAGCTGCAAAGATTAGAGAGCTGGGTATGTTTACTTTCGTAAAATGGAATTTCATTTTCATAGCACCACCATTGATTGCGACTGAAGCACAAATTGATGAGGGACTAGATATTATTTCGCAGGCGATTGCTTTGGCGGATGAGGCTATCGCCTAGCTTCGTATACGCTCAATCCGCAACAAAAAGAAACCAACATCATGGAAAACCAAAACAACGAACCAACAAACTACCAACTTAGCGAGGAAGCTCGCAAGTCCTCCCTTTACAGCGAAGATCTAAAACCTGTTCCTGCAAGTGAGCGCTCTTGGGGTATGTGGGATCTTGCGGCTATCTGGGTGGGAATGGCGGTTTGTATTCCAACTTATCTCTTGGCTTCCTATATGATTAAAGATGGTTTTAGCTGGAAAGAGGCCTTGGCTATAATCGCAATAGGAAATATACTGGTAACGATACCGATGGTTCTGAACGGACATGCAGGTTTAAAGTACGGCGTCCCCTTTCCTGTCATTGGTCGATCATCCTTTGGTACAAATGGTATTCACATTGCGAGTGTACTGAGAGGCGTGGTAGCTTGTGGATGGTTTGGCATTCAGACCTGGATTGGTGGACTGGCCATTTACTCAATTGGCTGTGTTCTTTTTGGAATAGAGAGTAGTGCTGGCTTGGGTATTGGAAAGTTTATTGGTTTTGCTTTATTCTGGTTGATGAATGTTTATTTCATTTGGAAGGGAACGGAAAGTATTCGTTGGTTAGAAACACTGGCTGCTCCCCTACTTATTCTCATTGGAATTGCTATGATTTGTTGGGGCGCTAGCAATGTAGGCAGCTTTAAAGACGTCCTCAACAGAAGTGCAGAATTATCTGTCCCCACTGCCATTATCACTAGCCAAACTGACCAAACCCTTAGTTTAAAATTAAATCCAATTAGAGATAAAGATGGTCAAGCCAAAGCCAACCAATATCGTTTGATCTCTGGTAAAATTAAAGGTTCTTGGATCGGGCTTGCAAATACTAAAGAAGAACTTAGTTATATTCTCAGCGAAGAGTTAGCTACTGTTGACAAAAGTAGTTTACAAATCCAATTCCAATCGACCAAAGGCCCAAAAGCAGTTATCTCATCCGCCGTCAACTTAACAAAAAATGCCGGCGAAAAACAAGGAAACAAAATCTGGAAATACCTTTTATGGCTTACCGCAATGGTTGGTTTCTGGGCAACCATGGCCATCAGTATTGCGGACATCACACGCTTTGGAAAATCTCAAAAAGAACAAGCAATGGGACAGTTCATCGGACTACCTGGAACGATGGTACTCTACTCTTTCGTAGGAGTGTTTGTGACCTGTGCTGCAGCAATCATTTTTGGAGATGTATTGGTATTGGAAGATGCTCCATGGGATCCCGTTAGTTTGGTTGACAAACTTGATAGCCCGGCCATCATCATCGTTGCACAAATCTGTATGCTCATTGCCACATTGAGTACTAACATTGCTGCTAATGTGATTGCTCCAGCTAATGCTTTTTCCAATATACTACCTCGCAAAATTTCGTTCCGCAACGGCGGTATCATCACGGCAATCATCGGAATCATCATCTGCCCATGGTGGCTGATGGACAGTATCTCCGGACTACTACTTTTTGTCAGTAGCTTTCTAGGACCAATACTTGCCGTTATCATTTGTGATTACTACAGCTTGCGCAAAACTGAAATTTCTATCAATGATCTCTTCTTAGAAAAGGGAGCTTACACTTATTCCAATGGCTACCATGGCGCTGCATTTATTGCCTTGGTGGCTGGGGTAGTTGTCGCTTTAGTTGGCTACATGGTTCCTTCTCTGGCCATCCTGTATAATACATCTTGGTTCAGTAGTTTTATCGTCGCTTATGCGGTGTATTATTTTTTGGCAAAAAGAGGAATGAAGTAAGAATTCAATTACAGTTCTAGTGGTAATACCTACTATAATGCCCGCTAATTTATACTAAGTAATTCAGCCTTTGCAATTAAGACTACAAGCTTAAGGACAATTTTCAGGTGCACCACAGTTAATTTTAAGCTTACTATAACAGTCTAACTAGCCACAAAACTCAATAAGAAGTCGTATCTTGACCTTATTACTATGCCCTTTCAAGTCAATAACTATAAAATATAAATCATGAAACTAAACACGCTTTTAATGCTGATTGCCTGTACCCTTTTTAGCTTTTCAGCTAATGCACAGGAAACTGCTCAAGAAAACCTTGAGGTGAAAAAAACTGAACTAAAAAAAGATACCTTCAATGTATACGGCAACTGCGGTATGTGTGAACGAAGAATAGAAGGCTCCACTAAAAAAATAGAAGGTGTGGACATGGCAGACTGGGATATGAGTACCTGGATAATGGTTGTATCTTACGATCCCAATTTGGCCTCTCTTGACGATATTAAACAAAAGATAGCTGACGCTGGTTATGATAGCGAAACACATCGGGCAAAAGACGAAATCTACAACATGTTACCTGGCTGTTGTAAATATAAACGACCAGAATAATAAAACCCGAGGATGGGAAATTCAATGACAGAACTTCCCATTCTCTAAATTAACAAAACAGTCCATGAAAAAAAATCTACTCCTTTTCTTCTTCATTCCTTACTGCTTACTAGGACAGTCTTTATTCATTAGTGACTCCATAGTAGTCTCAACCGAAGGAACGAGCACAAGGGCGCCGCGCATTGCGCTTCTAGAAGACAACAGCCCAGTCATTTACTGGGGAAAATCAGGCAGCAATTCCGCTCTTTATCTTGCCATTTGGGATAACACTACAGCAGCCTTTGGCGATCCGATTTCAATCAACACTGGTAGTGCAACAGCTGATATCTGGGGCGGCAGTCTCGGCCCTCAGATTGTAACGCAAGGCAACACCATGTTCATCGTTTTTGAAAATTATGGTGAAGGAATCTACTGTGGCAAATCAATTGATGGCGGACAAACATTTGCTGATCCCGTCTCTGTTTGGGACGCTCCAGCTGGACGAGTTGCTACCTTGCCATCTGTTGCTATTAGTCCAAACGGAAATCCTGTAGTTAGTTTTATTACAACTAACTTTAACGAGCAGGAGGCACTTTATGAAGTTGCAAAATCAAATGATGGTGGCCTTAGCTTCTCACTTCCTGCAGTTGCGAATGAAGTTGTTGATGGCACTGAAGTTTGCGAATGTTGCATGGGATCGATTGTGGCGCCATCTGAAGACGAAATCTACATCAGCTTTAGAAATAACGACGACAACAAGCGTGACATCTGGATAGCACAATCACTAGATGGTGGAAGCAGTTTTACCAATGCAAGTGATATAGATGATACCGATTGGACAACCTTTAGCTGCCCGCAAAGTGGTCCAGATATGATCGTGGATGGAGATAATATTTACACCACGTTTTTCTCTGCTACGAATGGGGCTAATATTTACTTCAGCGCACTAAACAAGGCGACCATGGAGGCTGGTAATCAATTCCAGATACCTGCGCTAAATGGATCGAATACTAGTCAAAATTTTCCAGCAATAGCTGGCAACTCAGATACACTTGGCCTTGTCTGGCAAGAGATAGGTGACAACGGGTATGACATCGTTATTGCTTGGTCTGTCAATGGCCTTGCAGGTCTAGAGGATCAATCCACCTTAGTAGCCGGAGGAACTTCTTCTCAAAAGCAAGCAGATGTTGTTTTCAAAGATGGTGTATTCCATATCGCTTATGAAGATAGCTCACTTGGTCGTGTCATGTACAGAACTGCTGGATTCGAAGAAATTGTTAGCATTGCTGATCCACAATTCGATATCTTTAATTTTGAAATAACACCAAATCCAGTAAGCGAATTTTCAATGGTGTATTTTTCAAATGATAAAGCTGAACAAATCACTGCGAATCTTATAAACACTAGTGGTCAAGTCATCAAAACTTACAGTACTAATAGCGATAGAATCAAAATAAACAAAGAGGGAGTCTCTGCGGGGACTTACTTTCTTCAATTAAATACCAATCAAGGAACAGCTATTAAAAAAATAGTCCTTCTTAATTAAACCTTCTATACACCACTTTAAATATCTATTAAGCATGAAAAATATACTCTTTACACTAATCACATGTTTCTTACTTAGCAATTTTGGCTTTGCCCAAAATAGCGTCCAACTAAACATCAATCACAAACTAGGCAGTGATGCCTTTGCCATGCTCACTCCTTCTACCAATAATCTTGGTGATGACTTCAACCTTAATCGTTTAGAATACTACATCACAGAATTTACAGTAACCCATGATGGCGGTCAGACAACAGAAGTAAATGATCTATGGGTACTCGTCAACGCAGCAGATGCAACAGCAATCGACCTTGGGAGCCACAACATTACAGAAGTAGAAGGTGTCCAGTTCCATATCGGTGTAGACGATGCACACAATTTTCTTGACCCAGCATCTTACGCAAGCGATCATCCACTTGCACCTAAAAATCCTTCCATGCATTGGGGCTGGGCTTCTGGCTATAGATTTGTTGCACTCGAAGGAAATGGTGGCCCTTCTTACAACAACACCGTTGAATTGCACGGTCTTGGTTCTCAAAATTACCTTGAAGTTAGCGTCAACGTTACGGCATCAGCGGCAAGCAACGCAGTCACTATTAATATAGATGCCGATTATGCACGGGCATTGGAAAATATTTCTGTCAACTCTGGACTCATCGTACATGCAACTACAGACGAGGCGCAAGAGATGCTTAGCAACTTCCAACTCTATGTATTTAGTTCTAAAACTGGAACGACATCAACCGTCGACTATAGCGAAATTAGTAGCCTTGATATTTTTCCAAATCCTACTACCGTTGGTACCAGTACTTTACGAATCAATGCAACAAAGGAGCTTTCTTATCAAGTAAGCATTACAGATATTCTCGGTAAAGAAATTTTGTCTTTAGATAAAGTAAACAGCAACGTAGCAATTGATTTAAATTTAGAAAATGCTGGTATGTACTTTATCAATTTAATCAAAGAAAACCAAACGGTTATCTCTAAAAAGTTGATCGTCAATTAAAAGCGAGTAATTAATTATAATTGAACACCTGCTTATTTATGCAAAGGCTCTATTTCTTTATAATTGTTTTTGTCGTACTTTCTTGCGGTAACAAAGAAGAAGTAGTGCCTTTGTATATTCCAAGCCTAATGGAAATTCCAAAAGGTTTCCCAGAGGTCCTCCATCCTGAAGGCAATGAGTTTACCATCCAACGATGGGAATTGGGTAAGAAACTATTTTTCGATCCGATCATGTCAGTCGATTCTATGATCAGCTGCGCCTCCTGTCACAAACCTGCATTAGCCTTCAGTGATGACGTTGCGCTTAGCAATGGTGTAGCAGATCGACCCGGTACTCAAAATGCTCCTAGCCTTGCCAACATTACTTACCATCCTTATTTTACGAGAGCAGGTGGTGTTCCTAATTTGGAACAGCAAATATTAGTTCCGATTCAGGAACACAATGAATTTGATTTCAATATCCTACTAATTGCGGAGCGACTTGCAGCCGATTCTCTATATGTTTCGCTTGCGCAAAAAGCCTATGATCGCGAACCGGATGCTTTTGTTATTACTAGAGCGCTATCTTGTTTTGAAAGAAGTTTGCTCAGCGGTTACAGCCCTTACGATCAATATACACAATACGATAACTCTGATGCCATGAGCGAAGCTGCCATCCGAGGAATGGATCTTTTCTTTAGCGAAAAAACCAACTGCTCCAATTGCCACAATGGTTTCAATTTTAGTGATTACGCTTTTGCAAATAATGGACTTTACGAAAACTATGAAGATTCGGGTAGGTTCCGCTTAACTGGAAACGAAGAAGACCGAGCGCTATTCAAAGTACCTAGTTTAAGAAATATAGCATTGACAGCTCCCTACATGCATAATGGCTCAATTAACTCCCTAGAAGAAGTGATTCAACACTATCAGACCGGCGGTAAAAGTCATCCGCACAAAAGTCCACTCATCAAATCTCTAAGCTTAAGTCAAGAAGAGCAAAACGATCTACTACAATTCCTAAATGCATTGAGCGACGAAAGTTTCATTAATAGCCCACTTTTTGCAGAGTAGTTATTTTTAATCAACTCCAACAGTCTCAAGGCCTTATATTCCCACTTTTACCTCTATTTTCCTTCCTCATTTCTGTACCCTTTGTCTCAAATTTCGTATAATTGGTAAAACAATCACCGATATATGTCTATACTCATCAAAAACGGCAGAATTATTACTGCCTCCGACGACTACAAAGCAGATATTTATATAGAAGGAAAACGCATTGTTAGTATTGGAGAAAAACTCAAGGTAAATGCAGATCAGATCATTAATGCCCGAGGTAAATTAATCTTTCCCGGTGGTATTGACCCACACGTCCATCTTGACATGCCGTTCATGGGCACTTCATCTAGCGACGATTATTCTACAGGTACTCGAGCGGCTCTTCATGGTGGCACCACCATGGTCATTGATTTTGTTTTGCAAACTCAAGGTAAGTCATTGCATCATGCATTAGGCCAATGGCAAAAACGTTCCAACGGAAAAGCATTTGGAGATTACTCCTTTCATATGGCGGTCACTGATTTCAATGACAATACCCGTAAAGAAATCAAAGATTTGATCAATAAAGAAGGGATCACTTCCTTCAAAACGTTTATGGCTTACAAAGGTGCACTGATGATCGATGATGGCCAGATGGTACAGCTTATGAAAGAGGTCAAAGATCAAGGTGGTATGGTCACGGTACATGCCACCAATGGCGACATGATTGATACGCTTATCGCAAAACATAAATCAGAAGGAAAACTTTCGCCTTGGTACCACTACCTCTCACAACCTGAGGTAACTGAATCAGAAGCTTCCGGTCGCTTTTGTGATATGGCCAACTACACGGACGTTCCTGCATATATCGTACACCTCACCTGCGAGGGCGCGCTCAATGCTGTTCGACAATCCACTAAACGCAATCAAAAGGTTTTTGTAGAAACCTGCATTCAATATCTCATCCTTGATGCATCACTTTACAAGAAAGGTTTTAATGGCGCCAAATGGGTGATGAGCCCACCGCTCCGTGAGCCTAAGGATCAAGATGCACTTTGGGCCGGAATCAACCAAGGCATGATACAGGTAGTAGGTACAGATCACTGTCCGTTTAAATGGAAACAGAAATTGATGGGCAAAAATGATTTCTCAAAAATCCCTAACGGCCATCCAGCAATTGAACATCGTATGGAATTACTTTTTTCTGAAGGTGTTCGAACTGGAAAAATAAGTTTAAATAAATTCGTAGAAGTCAGTTCCACTAATGCAGCAAAGATTTTTGGAATGTACCCTAAGAAAGGTTGCATTGCAATTGGTTCAGATGCAGACCTTATAATTTTCGATCCTAAAGAAAAACACAAAATATCTGCAAAAACACACCATATGAATGTCGACTACTCGGCCTATGAAGGTTGGAAAGTAACGGGCAAAGTAAAGACCGTTTTACTCCGCGGCAAAGTAGCGATTGATGACGGTTCAGTAAAAATAAAAAAAGGTTACGGCCAATTTGTTAAGCGAAATAAGGTTTCTAAAACGATATAGTGAGACTCCTTACATCAGACCACTAGCGCCATCAGTATTCAAATTACTTCACTGAGCGATTGCTTCGTTTCCAGATTTCAATCTAGCCTAGCATTCGACCTTGAACCTTACTATTTAGTGTTCGCATGAAGTAAAAACTTATGAACAAGGCGATTTGAGACAACAAAATTTAAAAATTAAAACAAAATAGATATGCCAAGAATTATTAAATCAGGGCTTATTCAAATGAGCCTCCCTATGACAGAAGGCGAAGGTAGCATTGAAGAGATAATGGAAGCCATGGAAGCCAAACACATTCCTTTGATTGAAGAGGCAGGCCGAAAAGGTGTGCAGATTCTTTGCTTGCAGGAAATCTTCAATACGCCATACTTTTGTCCTGGCCAAGATTCGAAGTGGTACGCAAGTGCTGAATCAGTTCCAGGTCCTACAACCGATCGAATGGCCGAATACGCAAAGAAATACAAAATGGTCATGATTGTTCCTATCTATGAAAGAGAACAAGCTGGCTTCCTCTACAACACAGCAGCGGTTATAGATGCTGATGGAACGTACCTTGGTAAATATCGAAAAAACCACATCCCACATACTTCTGGTTTTTGGGAAAAGTTCTTTTTCAAACCTGGCAATTTAGGTTATCCAGTTTTTCAAACTGCTTACGCTAAAGTTGGTGTTTACATTTGTTATGACCGCCACTTCCCTGATGGTGCTAGAGTACTTGGTTTGAATGGCGCCGAAATCGTTTACAATCCTTCTGCTACTGTTAGCGGACTTTCCCAATATTTGTGGAAACTAGAACAACCTGCTCACGCAGCTGCCAACGGTTACTTCATGGGCTGTATCAATCGGGTAGGAACAGAAAAGCCATGGAATCTCGGCAACTTCTACGGAACTTCTTACTTCGTAGATCCACGTGGTCAGATTTTTGCACAAGCATCAGAGACAGAAGATGAATTACTCATTTCTGAATTTGACCTTGATTTGATTGAAGAAGTTCGCAGCACTTGGCAGTTTTTCCGAGACCGACGTCCGGAGACTTATGGTAAGTTGACGGAATTATAACTTAGCAATTGGCCCTTAGCTTTTAGCTGTTGGCTTCCCTTCTATCGTGTTAGAAGGAAGCCAACAGCTAACAGCCAAAATTTGATCATTGGCTTTCCATCTTTCATTACATTCAAAGGAAGCAAACAGCTAACGGCCAAAGGCCAAGAGCTACAAACCTAAATCCTCCTCTATGGCAGAACATAAACGACCTACAAATCAAGAAGAAGTAGACGCTAACTTTGCGCAACTACATCCCTTGATGAACACATCAGAAGCTTACTATGAAAGTTCGAGATGTTTGTATTGCTATGACGCCCCTTGTGTGCAAGCTTGTCCTTCTGACATTGACATTCCATTATTTATTCGTCAGATAAACAATCAAAACTTAAAAGGATCTGCAAAGACCATTTATGAGTCCAATTATTTTGGAAATGTTTGTGGAAAGGTTTGCCCCACTGAGGTACTTTGCGAAGGTGCATGTGTGCACAATCATCAAAGTGTAAAACCGATTGAGATTGGACGTTTGCAAAGTTATGCTACTACCAAAGCCATCAAAAAAGATAGCAAACTTTTCACTCCTGCCAAATCCAACGGTAAAAAAGTAGCCGTGATTGGAGCAGGACCCGCTGGCATTTCTTGCGCCTGTGAGTTGCGTCTACATGGCTATGAAGTAGATATCTTTGAAGCTAAAGATCAGCCATCAGGACTTTCTCTATATGGATGTGCACCATACAAAATCACTAACCAAGAGATATTAGAAGAAATGGCTTATTTGCAAAAGCAGTTTGACTTTAATATCAAGTACGATTCCCCGATTCGTACTGCAGAGCAATTAAAGCGATTGGAATCTCAATACGACGCTATCTTCTTGGGTATTGGCCTGGGAGATACTTCTTCGATTCGACTGAAAGGAGAAGATATGGAAAACTGTGTTGGTGCAACTGAGTTCATTGAACAAGTAAAACTAGATCCCCTTTCGGTAAAGGTTGGCAAGAAAGTGATTGTTATTGGTGGTGGGAATACCGCGATGGATGCAGCCTCTGAATGTGCTCGTCTTGGTGCAGAACAAGTGATACTTGCTTATCGTCGAGATAAAGAGGCCATGCGTGCTTACGATTTTGAGTACGACCTCGCCAAGAATGTAGGTGTACAAGGTTGGTTTAATCTTCAACCCTTAGAATTCCTTGGAACCGATACGATCGAAGGTGTTCGATTCATCCGCACTATGATAGAAAATGGAAATGCAAAAGGAATTCCTGATAGTGAATTTAATGAAAGTTGTGATTTATTAATTTTGGCGACCGGCCAAAACAAACAAGTTGATTTCCTACAAAAGATATCCGATATGAAATGGGACAAAAAGGGACGTATTGAAATTGATCCTGAATCTCGACAAACATCCAATCCCAAATACTTTGCTGGCGGAGATGCAGCTAATGGTGGCGCAGAAGTCGTCAATGCCTCTGCTGAAGGAAAAGCTGCGGCGAAGGGAATTCATACTTTTTTGAATTAGATATTGAGTGCGCTAAAATTGGATTTGCTAAAAAACAAAAAACAAACTTATGCCAGATTTATCAATCAACTTTGCAGGAATAAAAGCACCTAATCCATTTTGGTTAGCTTCAGCCCCACCAACCAATACTGGTTATCAAATCATGAAAGCATTTGATGCAGGATGGGGAGGCGCCGTTTGGAAAACCTTGGGTGTACCGGTAGTGAATGTCTCGAGTCGTTACGCTGCAGTAAATCATAAAGGACATCGAATGGTAGGCTTCAACAATATCGAACTGATTACAGATCGGCCATTGGCTGATAATCTTCGAGAAATTGAAGAGGTTAAAAAATATTTTCCTGACCATGCTGTCATCGCTTCGCTAATGGTAGAGACTAGAGACGAGTGGCATCAAATTGTCAAAGATGCAGAGAATGCTGGCGCAGATGGGCTTGAACTCAACTTTGGTTGTCCACATGGAATGTGCGAGCGCGGGATGGGCTCAGCTGTTGGGCAAGAACCAAATGTTTTACGAACCATCGTGGAATGGGTGATGGAGGTTGCCACCAAACCAGTAATTGTAAAACTGACTCCAAATATTACAGACGTAACCCTTCCTGCAATAGCAGCAAAAGAAGGAGGTGCTAATGCTATTTCGTTGATCAATACCATTCAAAGTGTGATAGGTGTCAACTTGGATTCATTGGTCCCCTACCCTGTTGTGGATGGCGCTAGTACGAATGGTGGCTATTGTGGTCCGGCGGTAAAACCGATTGCCTTGAATATGGTAAAAAATTGTGCTCAAATTCCTGACTACAATTTACCAATTTCTGGTATTGGAGGTATTGAAAATTGGCGTGATGCTGCAGAGCATATTTTACTAGGTGCAAGTAGTGTACAAATTTGCACAGCAGTGATGCACTATGGATTTGGAATCATCAGAGATCTCAAATCAGGTTTGGAAGGTTACATGGAAGAAAAAGGTTTTGAAACCATTAATGATATGGTGGGAAAAGCACTTCCTCAAACGAAAACATGGGAGAATCTCAATCTCAAGTACAAGGTTGTTGCGAGCATTGATGAAGATAAATGTATTGGCTGCCAACTTTGCTATACAGCCTGTGATGATGGCGCGCATCAGGCGATCGGTTTGGTGGGTGATGGTGATTCGAGAAAGCCCTATATCATTGATGAAAATTGTGTGGGTTGTAATTTGTGCTCATTGGTTTGTCCTGTAGAAGAATGTATTACGATGGAACGAAGAGATGATGGCAAGGAGCATATAACCTGGAAAGAACGTAGTGATAATGACGATGTACCAACCACATTTAATGATGATCGCGCTGGGGGAAAGGGACATTGGGTTCCTCAACCTACGGACGCGCTTAAGAAAAAGTAATAAAGTGGGGGACTTGAAAATTGAAGGTGGGAAGTTCATTCCAATGCGGGGCTCCCCCTAAGAAGCCTCTAAGTTCCAAGCCCCCATTTCCAACTAAAAAAATAACAATGGATAAATTTATGCAAGCTGCCATAGAGCAGGCAAAAAAAGGAGCTTCGGAAGGAGGTATTCCAATCGGCTCCATACTGATGAAAGATGGTGAGATACTTGGTGCGGGACACAATCAACGTGTACAACAAGATGATCCGATGGCGCATGCTGAGATTGACTGTTTGCGGCAAGCGGGGAGAATTGGCTCGTATAAAGGAACCACACTTTACTCTACCTTAATGCCTTGCTATTTGTGTGCAGGAGCGGTAGTTCAGTTTGGAATAAAAAAAGTGATTGTTGGCGAATCAAAAACATTTTCGGGAGCAGAAGAATTGATGAAAGCACATGGCGTGGAAGTTATCAATCTTAATGATGCGGAGTGCATTGATTTGATGGAAAAATTCATTGAGGAGCGTCCTGACTTGTGGAATGAAGATATCGGTGAATAGCTTATTTGATGCGCTGACGCTTGCTTTAGAATGACAAGTGATCTACTCCGATTTAGTAGAAGACTTAATTCTAGTTTGCAAAAAAAATGAATAAAATAACTACGAGGCTAGTAGAATAAACCTCAGACTTTAGAGAAAAAAAAACTTCACATTGAGAACTTGTTCAATGTGAAGCCGAGCGCGTCGTTCTGTGATACTATCATTCTCTCGAATTATATTCACTACGATAGAATATACAAATTGCACGTTTTTCGTTGAGAAGACCAGCCCAAATGAGTGAATCCCCTATTATTTTAGGTGAAAACCCCATATAAATTAGTCTAGCCTAGCTACTTACAAGGCCAATTTTGCTATTTTTAAAACCTAACATTAAGGTTACCCAAATTGGATGCAAAAAGCGATTTACATTAGCCTCTGCTTTTTGGTTATATTTGTTATATTTTAATTGATTTCTGAAAAAGCTAAATCTATCAACATACTAATTCGTACACTTTTCATTAGTTGTTTTTTCTTGCTTGGGTTACCATCTGCTTCAGCACAGCAACCTCCGATGTGGCAGTTGACAGATGAAGATGGCCTTCCCAGCAATACCATTTACAATATGATTCAGGATGACAAAGGTTATGTCTGGATGGGCACCAGCTATGGGCTTTGTCGTTATGATGGTATGAATTTCATTCCCTACACTATTCCTCATTATAATGATAATGAAATTTTGCATTTGAGAAGAGATTCGCTTGGCCGATTTTGGACTATTAATTTGAGCGGACAGATTGCCTGCATCAGTGATAATATCGTTAGTCAAATTATTCCTTTTCAGGAAAAGCAAGTAATCGATCTAAGGTTTGAAAATTCGGTGATGTGGGTCATTTTCAGAGACGGACAAAAGGCAGAAAGTGAGAAAGTATATGGCATAGGATATCTAGAATTTGATGCTACCGGAAATCCTAAAACGGAGTTTATTTATAATGACCGTTACTACAAACTTAGTCTTGCCTCACCGAAAACAGACATTGATCAATTGAAATTAATTGGTTATCAACATAGAAAAAAAGAATCTTCTTTTGTTACATCGCTTAGCACTAAAATAGATTCTATAAATAGAAGTTTTCGCATTCCATACTTTCCTCCTCGCAAAATCTATATAACAAATGGAAAATTACAATTCATTAATTATAATTACACAAAATTAATTGAAGTGAATGAAGTCGGTCAAGCAAAAGTCCTACTCGATGTTTCCTCTATGAGTGAATTCAATGGGTTTACAAATTTTGAGAACGACTTCCTAATCCTAACCCAGAGCGGTCTTTATTATAAAGCACAAGATGAGCCGATAGCCCATTGGATGAAAAACTTAACTGTCAATGAAATCATGCAAGACAGCGAAGGCAATTATTGGGTCAGTACCGATGGACGTGGACTTTTCATAATTCCATCACTTGACATCAAACACTATGCTACCCGATCTAAAGAATTGCCGAACGATAATGTCTACTCTCTTTGCTATGACAAAGACAATAAACATTTACACGTAGGACTTGATAATGGAAAAGTTATTACAATCAAAGAGTCTAAGGTCATAAAACAAACTGACTTGCCTGTAAATGGAAGAATACTGAGCATCATTAAATTTAAAGGTGTCTTTTTTTACTTTACGGATTCAGGATTAATCCGGGTAAATAAAAACGGAAAAGTAGATAAGATAAGTCTGCTTGCTGGAAAAACCGCACTCTTGATAAACGACAAAGAATTAAGAATTGGAACAGGAACTGGCCTCAACTCTTTTGATCTTAATCAAGCTTTATCTGACAACATCAAGCTAGACAAGTTCAAAAAGGTTGACATAAAAAATAAGCGTATATATGCTTTGCATGAAGACAAAAAAGGAACGATTTGGATTGGCTCGACCAAAGGCCTTTTAACATTAAAAGATGGTGTTTTTCAAGCTTTCACAGACAAGAAAAAAACAATCGACTTTAGTTTCTCTTCTATTGTAGAAACTGACGACGAAACCCTCTGGTGCGGCACTTCCGGTAAAGGTTTAATTAATATAAAGTCAGATACTATTATCCAAAGTATTGATAGGTCTACCGGTCTTTCAAGCAATACTATTAAAAACCTACTAATCAGTGAAGGCCAGCTTTGGGCAGGGACTAATAAAGGCATCAACATTATTGATCTCAAAACCATGAAAATCCGTTATCTCGACAAACACGACGGCTTGCCTTCTGATGAAATTACCACCATTGAAATTATTGATACAACAGTATGGGTTGGAACTTCTAAAGGCTTGATTTCCTTTTCTAAAAATCTAAAAAAACACAATCCCATTCCACCTCCTGTACACATCACCCACTTAAATATAGATGAAAAAACTACAAAAATAACAGACTCTATAAGCCTTGACTATAACAAAAACAGTATTCAAATTGACTACATAGGATTTGCTTATAGTATGCAAGGTGAACTGAAATACAAATATAAAATGGGCAATGTCGATCAGGATTGGGTTTACACCTCCAATACCGCGGTTAGATATACTGATCTTCAACCGGGAGAATACACCTTTGATGTCATTGGAATTAATGAAGATAAAGTAGAAAGTTTGGTTCCTGCCAAAATACATTTTAGCATTGCTCAACCTTACTGGGATACACTTTGGTTCAAATCCTTCTTCGCTCTTTGTGCGACTACTGTCTTCTCTTTTATTTACATCTCGTCGTCCAGGCAAAAAGAGCAAAAAATAAAAGCAGCTCAGGAATTCCAAAACACGGTCAATGAGCTTCGCATGCAAGCCCTACAAACGCAAGTAAACCCACACTTTATTTTTAACGCATTAAATGCGATTCAACAATTTCAGGTAAGTAATGAAAGAGAACAAGCGATTGATTACCTAACTCAATTTGCTCACTTGATTCGAATGATTTTTGAACATTCAAAAGAAAAAGTCATCACGCTAAATCAAGAAGTTGAGTTCCTAAATCTTTATCTGGAAATGGAAAAATTGCGATTTAAAGATAAGGTCAACATCAAACTCAAGGTATCTCCTGAGCTTAAAGCAAGTCAACAGTTAGTCAACGTTCCACCGCTACTTATACAACCCATTGTAGAGAATGCTTTCAAGCATGGTTTATTCCACAAAGGTCATGGTGGAGAGCTATTAGTTGATTTTCAGAAAAAAGACAAATTCTTAATTTGTACCATTCAAGATAACGGTGTAGGAAGAGTTGAAGCCGAAAAGCGAAATATCAATCGCAATAAAAATTACGAATCATCTGGACTCAGTACTTCAGAAAAACGATTGCAGATATACAACCGTTCTGTAAATGATACTAAAAATTCAAAGAATACTTACATTAAAATTGTAGATTTGTTTGACCAACAAGGACAAGCTTCTGGTACAAGACTTGAACTGACTATCCGCATCTAACACAATAACATCGACAACATGGAACTAAAAGCAATAATTATCGAAGATGAAGAGCAGAGTCGATCAAGTCTCCAATCTTTGATCAATGAATTTTGCGACAATGTAACTGTTGTTGATACAGCCGACTCCGTAATGAGTGGTATCAAATCCATTAATCAATACAAACCAGACGTAATCTTCTTGGACATACAAATGCCCGGACAAAATGGATTTGAATTGTTGGAATATTTTCCCGAACCAAATTTTGAAGTGGTATTCACCACCGCTTACAGCGAATATGCACTCAAAGCATTTGACCTATCTGCTACTGACTACATCCTCAAACCCATCGGAATTCAGAATTTGCGAAAAGCAGTAAAAAAGGTTTTCGAAAAAAGAGATTTGACACTAACCAAAAAACGCTTACAAGTTCTCAAAGAAAATATCAATAACCTGGAACACAAAATCGCGCTTCCAACTAAAGATGGTTACTCCTTTGTAGATCTACAAGACCTTATCCGCTGTGAGGCACAAAGTAACTACACGATGTTTTTTCTTAAAAATAATGAAAAGATTCTCGTTTCCAAAACATTGAAAGTTTACGAAAACATCCTAATTGAATTTAACTTCATTCGCATCAACCGTTCGCAACTTGTCAACATGAACCACATCAGTAAATATGGCCGACAGAAAAATCCGGTTCTGATTATGAGTGATGGTTCGGTACTGAACGTGAGCGAGGGGAAAAAGGAGGATTTTTTGAGTCGGGTGGAAAATTTACTGAAGTAGGTTTTTGGACCGCTTCGCTGAGAGGCTTTCTCTTCACCACCAACT
Source organism: uncultured Saprospiraceae bacterium (assembly GCA_937921775.1). Lineage (GTDB taxonomy): Bacteria > Bacteroidota > Bacteroidia > Chitinophagales > Saprospiraceae > CALGLS01. Next base: position 18,510 of record CAKZUK010000050.1, on the reverse strand, counting down.
CCCTACGGAGCTGCGGTAGAATGAAGTCTCTCAGCGAAGTAATCTCTAATGCCAACTACATGATGGTCGATCAGCCCCCCTCAGTTCAGGCGGAGACCGATAATATCTAACAGCGAAGCGCGCTCAACTAAGCAAGCGCCTTCTCACGAATCGCTTCAATCTCTTCAATCGTCTTAGGTATCGGCTTACCCAATACGCGGCTTCCGTTTTCTGTAATCAACAAATCATCTTCTATACGGATGCCTCCAAAATCTTTATAGGTTTCCAATAATTCATAATTGATAAACTCAGGAAACATATCATCTTCCTTCCAACGATCAATCAACTGTGGAATAAAGTAAATCCCTGGTTCAACTGTTATAACATTTCCAGTTTCCAATTTTTTACCCAAGCGCAATGAACGCAATCCAAACTGCGTACTACGAATTATTTTACTATCATAGCCAACATTGTCCTCACCCAAGTCTTCCATGTCATGCACATCCAAGCCCATCATGTGGCCAAGGCCATGTGGAAAAAACAAAGCGTGCACACCTTCCTCTGCCAACTCATCTGCATCGCCTTTCAAAATTCCTAAAGCACTTAGACCGTTGATAATTGTTTTTGCGGCAAGCAAATGAATATCTCTATACGTCTTACCCGGCTTGCAGGCTTTGATCGCTGCCATCTGGCTATCCAAAACAATTTGATAAATTTCTTTTTGCTTATCTGTAAACTTCGCATCCACCGGATAAGTTCTAGTCACATCGCCTGCATAGTGCGTTGCCGCTTCTGCACCAAAATCACCTAGCAATAATTGACCACTGACCAAGGTGTTGGTGTAAGAATGATTATGCAAGGTTTGTCCATTCACTGTAATGATTGGCGGGAAAGAAGTTCCAGCACCACCAGCAATAGCAATACCATTTACAACACCCGCAATATGTGATTCTTTGATACCAGGACGAGCGGTTTGCATCGCCTTTACATGCATAGCACGTGTGATGTTCACTGCCTTTTCTATCTCTCTAATTTCTTCTTCTGTCTTTATAGACCGTTGTTCTACAATAGCCTCGATCAATGGCTGCGAGATACGATTCTTCACTTCAGCTTGCGGTATACCCAACCATTTGGCCAAAGCAATCTCACGCTCAGCACGGTAAGGAGGTACAAAATGAACAGTACGGTTAACCGAAATAGCAGCGTTTATGATCGTTCGGATCTCCTTGTAAGGCTTTACTTCCCGAGCACCACAACGGTAGGCGCGATCGTCCATAGATGGCTGAGGGCCAGTCCAAACGATGTCATCCATGCTCAGGTCGTCACCAAATAGCGTTTCTTCCCCACTATCTGCGTCGATTATAGCAGCAAGATGCGCTTGATCGAGACCAAAATAGTACAGAAAATTACTGTCTTGACGAAAATGATAAATATTGTCTTTATAGTTCTTCGGACTATAGTGGTTACCAGGAAAGAGGATCAATCCTGAGCCAATTTTTGCTTTGAGTGCCTTTCGTCGGGCTTTATAAGTATCTGAGCTAAACATATTGATTATTTTGGGCGAAAATAGGTATTTTTTTGCAAAAAGAATGTGGAAACGGCCCTTCGACTTCACTTCGACTAGACTCAGTGTAAGGGCTGAAGGTAAAAAATGGGAAGTGGGAAGTTTTCCAAATTGAAAACTAAAACAATTAAATTATGTCTAAAACATCAAACTGGAAACTCTATGCCATTGCAAGCATGATCCTATCTGCCGTGCTTTTCTGCGGAGTTCTTTTTTTATATTTCATGGCTTACCAACTTGACAACAAAGTATGGGGGCTGGAAAAGCAATTAGAAGAAGCAGGGGAAGCAAAGCGCTCAACAGTAGTATCTAAAGCAGATGTTCAGGCATCACTTGACGAATTGGTTGCCAATAATGGAGACCTCTTTAGTACCATTCAATTGGAATCTTCTCCTAGAAGTAATTTTGTGGTACAGGGTGAAAAATTTGAAACTGAATTATTTTTCACCTCTTCCATTCCTTTAGATCAGCAGAAAGAGGCAACACTTAACGTGAATGGAAGCGCAGTTTCTATAAAAGATGGTAAAGCCAGTTATGTAGCTGCTGCTAAGCAACCAGGAACCATGAGCTATGATGTCGTTGCCAACATAACAAATCCTTCAACTGGCGAAAAGAAAGAATTCAAACGTACTTTTGAGTATGAGGTGGGGCAACGTTCCGTCACTGTTTTTCCGAACAAAATGAATGTCCTTTACATTGGTGTTGACAACCCGATCTCGATCTCAGCTACTGGTGTCAATCCCAATGAACTAAAAGTTAATGGCCAAGCTTGTTCGATTAGAAGCAATGGTGGTAAAGGCAATTATAGTGTAACGGTGTCTAAACCGGGCGAAGCAACTATTTCGGTTTCTGGTGGTGAATTACCTCCTAGTAAATTTATTTTTCGCGCAAAGCGAATACCAGATCCAATTGCCAGAATAGGTAAATCCGCTGGAGGCGCAATGGGCAATGGAGCGTTTAAAGCACAGGGAGGTGTTGCTGCCTTTTTAGATAATTTTGATTTTGATGCTAAATGCCAAATTCAGGGTTATATGCTGACTTATGTTCCCAAAGGTGACGTTTCTATGGAATCGATTAATGCTGGGGCGAGATATAATTCCAAGTCAAAACAATTAATCAATCAGGCGAAACCTGGTGATGTTTATTACTATGACAATGTAAAGGCGAAGTGTCCGGGAGATCCAGCAGGGCGTAAAATAAATTCTATGGTTTTTAAAATTAAATAGCCTGAGGTTTAACCATAAATCAAAACATCAGTAACCTTTGAAATCTTAATGGCACTATGCTTTAGTCTTTTCGAAATCAAGTATTCAATAGCAAGATCACTTATTGAGTAGTTCACTAGACCTTTAGTCAGGTCAAAAAATAAATTATAACAATCAAAAAAGGGCGGAGAAAATTCTCCGCCCTAGTCGATTACATTACATGTTATTTCTCGATTTTTATAAAACCAATTTTATGAAATTGCTTGGAAATAAATTTCCAATAATTAGCAATTATTTCACCAGTACAAACTTGTACGACTTCCCTCCTTCCGCGCGCGAGTTGCGAATATAGTAAGCACCTGCAGGTAGCTCCGACATATCCCATTCCAGTGTGTTCCAACCCTGGCTCACATCCAATTCAAGTGCTTTCACTTCCTGTTGCAATCCGTTGATTATTGACATTCGAACTGACTTTCTTTCAGTATAAAACTTCACATTCAAGATTGCATTTTGACCGAAAAGTGGATTAGGATAAATCATCCAATCTGAATCTATATCATTACAATCTGTCTCAACAATTACAATATTAGAGTACTCAAATTTGCCATCTACATCCACCATCTTTAATCGATAATAGTTACGTGGTGCCGCTTCTTTATCAAAATAATGATAGCCTAAATCTATCCCTTCTCTTCCTTCAACTGCTTCTACAAATTCAAAGCGAGCACCATCCGTGCTACGCTCTAGCTCGTAATGACTAAAATTAAGTTCGCTTCCTGCTCTCCAATTTAGCATCACATCACATCCTTCCGAAACCCCTTCAAATGAGATCAATTCTACTGGCAAAGCCGTTCGGTTGATTTGAATCATGGCAGTTCCTCCAGATGGCATATCCATTCCGTCAAGTTGAATGTGATTCTTAGCATTACCAATTGTAGCTGTATTGTCTGCGGTGTTGATACCAGCATTGCTACTTGCTGCAGTCCTCATTGTAGTTACATTGTAGGGCAATAAGTTGGAAGCAGTAACATCAATATCAGCATCCGGATTAAACGTTGTTTTTCTGAACCATCTCACATGAGTAGAGTTCGGTGTACCTCCGTCCGCTGGCCATGCAATCGCTTGCGCAATAGCTGCATCCAACATTTCTTTGTACTCATTTGGCGGAAAGTAGAAACGGATATTAATCGTTGCTGGATCACCTACTGCATCCAAGAAAGGAGCATCGTTGACTGTCTTTAATTTCCAATCACGTTTCATCACGTAGGTGGCGTCATTCGCGTTGGCAACATGTCGATCCGTTGAATTATCATCTAGTCTGATTTCGATGTAATCAATTTCTGTTACGTTGGTTCCCATCTCTACTGCAAACAAATATTCATTGACATCTTGTGGGTTGTAGTAATACCTCCAAGTTCCATATTCGCAATAATCGTTTGATTGAATTCGACCGTACTGCTGAGTAAGAGCTACGTGCCCTCCATTACTTGATGGCAAACCATCTGGCGTACTCATTCCTGCACTCTCTAGCTCCGTACTGTCCATATAAAAGTAGTCAGTCGTTTGTCCTGCATCGGTAGTTGCATCTAATGACATCGCATATTCTACTGTTGGTGTGGAGCAATCAAACTGCAAACCAAAATCATAGGTCGCTGGTACATCTTCTGTTGTTGGATCTGCCTTGAGGCTAACATCGGTAGTACCTTGACGTGGGTCAACATCTATGCCTGTATGATTTTCTGAATCTTCCGTATCGTTTGCATTAGCATTTACATCAACTAAGGATCCGCTATAAGCTGAAGGCATCGTCATTTGTAATTCGAATGCTGGGCCAGCTACATCTGCTTTATTGTAATCTTCATCTAGCAATAGATTATCAAAACGATAAGAACCGCTGATATCGGAAGTCGTCACCATAGACACTTCTGTGGTACCGTTTCCATCATAATCAATTTTCAATGTTAGCACTGCTCCTTCTACTCCTTTTTCATTTTCGTCTTGCAAACCATCTGAGTTTCGGTCGCTCCATACGAAGTTCCCTAGGCTTGCACCACGCTGGTAGTAACCGAAGTCACCCGTCTGATCTACTGCACCATTTACTAGTCTTACTTTATAAGTGTCTGATTGACTGTTATTATCAGCAGTAGGCGTTGTACCAGTTGAGTGCCAATAACCATTCAGCACATGTGCTTCATCGGTAACGTCAATTAAGTAAGTACCATTTGGCAAACCAATAAACGAATAGTCTCCAGTTGAGCTAGTCGTTGTCGTTGCAACAATATTATTGAAGGTATCCATCAATACGACCGTTACATTGGCGATTCCAGTATTGGATTCATCCAAATCACCTTCTGCATCATTATCTTCCCACACTGTTCCGTTGATCGTATTTGCAATGTTGACTTTGACACCAAAATCTTGAAGCAAGTTACTAGTACCTGCAACTAATGAAACGAGTGCCGATTCAAAATCAACAGGAGCTGATCCATCTGGATCATAAGCAGGTACAAGACCCGCTGATAAGCTAGCACTAACAAGCGCTACTTTATAATCCGCAGCAACAAGTCCACCAAAAAAGTATTGTCCATTTTCGTTTGTTTCGGTTGTCGCCAAAACTTTATTATCGGCACCATCTATCAAAGAAATGGTGATACCTTCTAGTCCGGGTTCATTCGTCTGATGGCTACCATTTGCATTCATGTCTAAGAAAACAAAGTTTCCAATAATCGCATCCGTTGAAGTATGTCCTTCTGGTACATAACCAAAATTCTGATCGACAACATCCGCACTATTGACTACTACAGCAGCTTCGTTTACTGTTCCTGCATCAGGATCTGCGCTGTTGGTAAATCCATTGAGTACGGTATTTATATCAGTAACCATAATTGTATAATTTCCATTTGACAAACCGTTGAAAGAGTAATCACCGTTGGCATCAGCCATCGTTGTAGCAATAACATCACCTGAGTTGTTCATCAATTTAACGGTAACCTTAGCCACTGCTGGTTCTCCTGCATCTTTTGATCCACCAGCGTTGAGGTCTATGAAAATATTTCCTGAGACAGCATAACTTATTGGATTTTGATAACCGAAATCCAATGTTAATAATACATCACCCGGTGCGAGGACAAATGGCAAACTACGGTTATTGTTATCTTGATCTGGATCGCCAGTTGGTGTCGTTGTGTAACCAGTTGGCAAAGTAGAATCATCTACCAAAATTACATAAGCACCAGTTGGTAAGTTTTCAATAATATATCGACCGTAGCTATCTGTTTGCACGGAAGTGACCAAATTAGTATAAACACCATCCAAGTCATTATCTTTGTATAAAGCGATTTCAACATTTGGGATTCCATGCTCGCCTGGGTTCCATATTCCGTCACCATTGACATCATGCCAGATGAAGTCTCCGATAGATCCAAGGTAGCCAATTGAAGGATTATCCGTTGCTGTGAGACTTACCCAGTTATAACCAAAGTCTGCATGGAGATATTCAAAATAAGAAGTAGCTGAAATTGTATGTTCTGCATCAAGCGTTCCGTCAGGATCAAATGTTTGATTGTCCAAACCAGGTGGTAGTGTCGTTTCATCTAGCTCTACGGTGTAAGTTCCGTTAGCAATATCTCTAAAAATATATTCACCATTCATGTCAGTATAAGTAGAAGCAAGTAAAGTACCTCCTTGGTTCTTTAAGTTGATTTTCACACCAGGTATTCCCGGTTCACCTCTATCTTGATCTCCATCGCCGTCTTCATCTACCCAAACGTAATCACCGATTGTTCGTAGTGGCACAAAACCAAAGTCTAAACTATTTTCAGTGGATCCATCCACGCCAGTTGTGACAGCAGCATATGGATAACCATTGAATGAAACGTTTACTCCAGTAGCAATAGCTCCGTCGGAATCGTTCATTGTAGGGTAAGATCCTTCACCAGTATTGATGCTTGTCAGTTTATAATTGTTCAGTAAGGTTTCAGTAGTTGTATTAAACTGTCCATTTCCAATAGCTACATAGTAATCAGTAGATGGGTTTAACAATCTAAGTTTACCATTATTGAATACGGTTAGGTTTTCGTCTTTGAAGTAATAGTAACCGTTAGCATCTGTTTTTACTTGAGCCATTTGTGTTCCATCGCTTAGGAATAGATCAACAACGATACCTCCGACACCAGGCTCACCCGGTGTTTGAATGCCATCACCGTTTTGGTCTAACCAAATTCTATTACCGATCATTAATGGAGCTGGCGCACAGATCATTTCGATATCCCCTAAGCCAGCTACCTTACCAAAATCAGTGGCCCCTAAATTATAGCCTTGCGTAACAGCACCCGTTCGATGATTAAGGATAGACATCCCTTGTGTCAATGAAATATCCAGTGGGTCAAAATTCGCCATGAATATTTTTTCGGATCCCGGCCAATTCGCCAATCCTCCTAGAGAGGTTTCTGTATAAACATTATTGATCCAATCTCCATAGTAGTAAGAACCTAATCCTTCAATACCGCAAGTTGGACAAGGGTTTGCTGGATTATTAATTCCACCACCAGCACAATCTGCAGAATTTTCGATTTTCCAAGTACCATCTACTTGTGGACAAGTACGCAAAATATCTCCGACACGACAGTGGTACTTTTCTAAGGTCCCAAGATCTGGTACTGGAAATCCAGTATTATATCCTAAAAGGTCACCGGCTACATCTCTTGTTCCAATCACCATCGTATCTCCTTCAAATTCTATATCTGATAAAATCATGAACGATTTAAGTTTCCCTTTGTCTCCTGGGTTTGCATAATAGTCCTGAGAGTAATCACGCCATTTGTAAATTTTCTCTACCGCATTTCTTTGAATATCTGAATTCAAAACCAAAACCCACGTTTCATTAATTGGGTCAAACTCATAAACATAAATAACAGATCCTCCTTCATATGGTGCACTAGTATTTGCTTGAAAATCAGTACAAGTAGCACCTGCGTATAGTTTGCCATCTTTCCATGCCAAGCCCATAGGACGAATGGAATTAGTAGGGTCACCACAAGTATGCGTTACATTTGGGTCTGTATCCTGATCCAATGGAAAAGGGTACACTTCGATATTCGCAGCAGTTGGATTATCCAATGGAATTTTATATAGACTTCTGTTTGCCATATTCATAGCATACAGCGTATTTTCATCATCTGTAATTTCGATATCACCAAATGCGACTCTTCCTACAGCATACCAGCTCAAAGAGTCAGCTCCCACATCATTGAACCAACAATCTGTGATACCACCAGTACTCCCTGGGCAAGGTTCACCATCTACATAATCGTGAGGATTAACACCTGCGGTACCTGCACCAAAAAGCACATTTAAGTCTACCAATGTTGTTGTTTGTTTATTCCCAGATGGATCAATGGCATAGATAGCTCCTGTACCATCAGGTCCGAAAGCTGCATGACGCTTCATGTAAGCTGAGGTATAGATTGCTTGACGCGTTTGGCTATAAGCCACACCATAAGTAACTCCTACATCTTCGTGTGTAGCGAGGTGACGTACGTTAGGCATCGAAAGCATATTCTCCGTAGCTGGAATACTTGGGTCTATGGTATCAATTGGAAAAGTAACAAAGGCGTCGCCACCTGCATTAGCTCCAGCTCGTGCTCCATAGTTGTAACAAGGTACAGCAATCCATGGTACACCATCACAAAAGTCAGCCGGTGCAGTAAGGCCTAAGCTTGCACAATCACCTGGACGCTTGAACTGAACGGTCGTTCGATCTTCAGCTCCGTTATGCGTAACTTTACGAATAGAACTGAGGGCTGTAGGTAATACAAATTCAATACGATAACTTTCATCTGTCATTCCAGTAAAAACGTAGTTACCATTATTATCTGAATAGCTTGTTGCGACAGCCGTTCCTTTATTATTGTAAGCAGTAATTGCTACACCTACAACTCCATTTACGGATCCTAGCTCATATGTTCCATCGTAATTACTGTCGTAAAAAACAGTTCCACCTATTTCGGAAGGCTGTAGATTCGCACATACGTCTCCGACAGGATAAGCTAGACTTGTTGGACAAGCCAATGGTCGGTTGAGGTAGAATGTGTTGGTACAAGCTACCTCATTGGCGAAGTAGACTGTGATCGCATCTGCCATCCCATCAGCAGGCACACCTGTAAGTGTAAAAGATTCAGGACTTACACCACTTGTAGCAAAAGCTACAGGTGTTTCTGTTCCTCTTTGGATCATAATATCACCCGCAGGGTTATCTGCATAGGAGATATCAATTGACCATTCCGCTGAGTAAGTCCCAGCACCTGTACAGTTTTGTTCCGTTACATTGATAACGGAAATACTACAAGCAGTAGTTAATTTTTTTGTGCTTGTTTTAGCAAGTTTGGAATGACTACAAAAATGGTCATTCGCTTCAATATTTCGCGCATGGATATGACCGGCGTCGAAAAATAAAATAAGTACAATTAAGGGAGTAAGCCATTTGGCAATTTTCAATATTTTCAAATTTTTTAAATTAAAAGGTAGTAGTCTCATTAAATACATTCACTCTTGTTTTTTAATACTGGCATAAAACAATAGAGCTATTGACTTGCGCCAATAGCAATAAATTACAAAACAGGGGGGAATCCAGCCTTAGATTTTTATTTGAATAACAAATAGAGATCGGGGGGCCGAAAAGTAGTTTTCATGTCTGATTGGTTAAAGGGGGGGGGCTTGAATTGAATTCAATGAATAATTGGGGGATTCATTGAATTTTAAACTTTCTCGTAAAAAACGATAAAAATGTAACGACATAAAATGTGCCAATATTAATTGAATTATATATTTAAAGGATTGAGACTGACCGGTTTTCATAACTATATAAATACATAAAAAAAGCCTGCAAAGTATTGAGAATACTTTGCAGGCTCTACGTTTCTGGCGGTTTAAGAATTAGAAGTCAAAGCCAAACCTAAGGGCGAATCTATTTTCTTCCTCTGTTTGAAAATAGGTGAAATTCATGACAATAAAATCAACAGGAGCAAACCATAATCCTCCTCCATAGCCAGTATGCCATTGATCTGAATCTTCATCATTGAGCCAAACCCTGCCATAGTCTACTCCTCCCATAATACCGAGTGTAAAAGGAAGGACTTTATTTACTGAGCTAAACAGCTTTAGTCGCAAATCTGTATTGTGATAAAAAGCGGTCTGTCCGTAAAAGCGCTCTGCACGATAGCCACGCAAGTTTAAATCACTACCCAAAATCGCGGAATGATAGAAAGGGTAATTCCCTTTTCGATGCGCCACACCTACCTTTGTAGCTAAAACAAGATTGGCCTTTTGATCGATATTTTGATAAATAGTAAGGGCAGAATTTAATAAACTAAAGTCTTGATTCGTATTTTCTAAATCCGTCATCAAGGTTATATCAGCGGAGAAGTGTGCTCCTCTTGTTGGTATTTGGATATTGTCTTTGGTAATTCCATCAAATCCAATTTTGACACCACCGAAGAATTTTGAATCAAAAATATCTGGACCTAAGCCAGTGTTATCTCCGTCAATAAAACGCATATCTGTCTCATCAATTGAGGATCGTTCGAATATAGGACCTATAGTAAACCCTGAGCCTAAGGAGGTAAATGGCTTTTTCAAGGCAGGGTATATTCTTATCAAACTTTGGCGTACTCGATTGAAGTCAAACTCATCTGTTGTCAATTCAGAATTATTTCCTAAACCAAAATAGTTGAATGCCGATCGCTCCGTCCTATATATTCCTTCTAGCAGTATATTCCAACTACCTACCGCATCTACATAGTCTCCTAGATAATACAAGTCCACTCCTTTCGTTGCAAGTGCAATGTTACCACGGAACATATGTATAGAAGCATAAGGCGATTTTTTGAAAGCATATCTGGTGCTAATTATGTTTGTACCAAGAAAAAGTCCATCATCAGGATTAAAACCAAAAAGTGGTAAGGGAATCGTAAAATTATATTCGTAGTGGTAGTGCCTACGATCATAAATATTTAACTCTCTTCTTTTTGATACTAAGCTTTTTGATTCTGAGCTTAGGTCAAATTCATTTTTTTCTTTATTGTCATAAACGAGTGTCTTTTTCGACAAACCCCTTACTTTAGACTTATCTACAAATTTATCTTTACCCAAGCCGCCGATCAATCTTATTTTGATGCCTTTCTTCGTTTCTCCTGTCACATCAAATTCATCGTCATCACCCAAACCATAGACAGCAATTTCCTTAGTAATTGAGCGCTGGAAGGTCCGATCAAAAACCAAGCGGTCTCCTTTCTTTCTTTTGTGATAAACTCTGATGCGCGTATTTTCATCATCCAATCGTTCGATTAGAAAACGTTCATCTTTTTCGGTTCCGTAGACGTCTACCTTTTTGTATAAGAGTTTGTAATGTTGCTTGGCAAATTTGAGTAAATTATCTCTACGCTGTTTCATCACTGATTTGATTTCTTCAGCGGTCAGCTCCTGTGCCTTCTTGGGCCAGACTTTAAAAGCTTCATCAATGACTTCATCTGTCAAATTTGCTTGAATGAATTTGGTTTCGCGTTCCCAGTCCTCCCAGTTCATTTCGTTTAGGAAACTATTGTCTACGTATTTCGGACTCCAGCTCGACCACTTCATATTTTTGATGTCGGGCTCGTATTCTTTTAGCTGTCGCAAAAACGGCATAAACAATCGCGCGCATTTTATGAGCAAACCATCGTACTTACTAAAAGGTTGATCTCGATCACGAGGAATTGCTCTGTAAGCAGTACTATCTTTATTTATTTTTATTTTTGCCCAACGCCATTGGTCATCATGTCGATCCCAATCACCAATCACCTGATCAAAAAGTCGTGAACGTAGAAACCATTCCTGATCTACTTTATTTTTGTGATTCTCTGCTATTTTATCAGCGAGGTCAATGGTGCTAATTAATTTCTTAGAGTTACCAAGACTTTCTACATCTTTCCAATTACCTCCAGTTCGTTCTTCTACCAAATAAACCTCGCCTCCAAATAAATCATTATGTACGCCAAGTGCCGGTTGCTTTGGTATATAAAACAATTCAGGATTAGTATGATAGACTTCTACGGCATTCGCCAGTGGGGGAATCGCTAGTGCTGCGAAAGGATGTGACGAAAGGAAGGTCTCTTGTACAATATTTTCCGCTGCCGTCATTTTATTGATTGGGTATGGAACCGTTCGGGATGCATCTTTGGTAAGAGAACGCATGACAATTTGCTTACCATCTGCAGCTTGGAGACGGAGAGAATTGGTTTGATTACCTCCTCCTCTTTTTATTGGTGTCAAACCTCCTCTAAATGTTTCCATATCAAGTACTGGAAATTCATACTCACGAGAATACAGATTACGAAAGTGCTCTCCTAAAAAGTAATAGTGCAGTGGCCCTTTCTCTGTTATTTTATTAGAAGTTACTGAACTTACTTTTGTTTTTAAATCTTGTTCATACTCTGGAAAGCTTTCAGGAATATTTTCTTCTGAAAGTTCTAATTTACCCTTCAGTTGCTTTCTAAACACCACCCTACCTGTCTTTCCAGTTTTATCCGGAGACCAAAATTGCAACCAAGAAGATCCGTCTTCATAAAAATCAATTTGTGCAAAACCAGAATTTCCATATCCAAATTCGGCGCCTTTCCCTAAGTGAACTGGCGTCTTCTTCGACCCTGCCCCACTCACTATAAAGTGCTGACGTTCTTGCTCGATGTATTGCATGTTGTGTTCATGACCTGCTGCAAAAATAAAGCTTCCATTTTTTGTAGCGCCAGCCATGATATCATGAACCATTGATTTATAATTTTTATGTGCCAAATCACTACTGATACCGATGGTACTTCTATAAAGTGCTGCGAGAGATCCAAGACCAGGAAGTGGAATGTACAGATTGTTTTTATATTGTGTGAGGGGAAACAGATGTTCCTTCACGGTAAAGTGCCCTCCGTGTGGTCCGTAGGAAAACATGGGATGATGCATGGCAATGACCACATTTTTGTTGCGGTATTTACGCACTACCTCTTCAAAATAAAAAGCAAAATCTTTTCTAGATTTCATTTCACAACCATCGTTAATTTCTGGCTCTTTATCCCAATCTCTCAGGTACCATTGCGAATCAACGATAACAACAACTAGCTGATCATTAATCTCTACTACTTCGGGGCCACTACAGCCACGATCAGGTAGAAAGTAATTTTCCCAATCGTCCTTGTTTTCTATTTTGGCGTTTAACTTTTTTTCGATATATTTTTCTTGACGCTTAACCCCTTTTAGTCCGAACTTACTCCAATCGTGATTACCTGGCATGAAAACAATGCGGCCTTCATAATTTTCCAAAATCTCCAATTGCGCATCCAATCGGTATTTTGAAAGTTCGTATTCCTTGTCATCGTTCTTTGGCGGAAGTCCGTGAGGATAGATATTGTCCCCAAGAAAAAGTACCGAACTGTTTTCATCAGCACTTGCTAATTTACTTTTAAGCAATTCCAAAGCTGGAGGCAAGGGCTTTCCCGGATACGCATTTCCTGAATCTCCAACGAGATACATGCTGTGCGTTATTTTCTGATCGCTTGGTGCAATGTTCTTAGTTTCCCAATCCTTTGCGTCTTTGCTATACTTCGCATTGTAAGTTGCACAAGAAGAAAGTAGGAAAAATCCTAAGCCAAATAGTACGAATGTTATTTTTTTCATTGGTTATTTTTCTTACAACAGTTAGTCGCTAACTACTGTGGAGTTCTAGTAAAATCTAAAGGTTATTTTTACGGCTGTTCTTTAAAATTATCTTTATGGATAACAAATCAGTTTGACTACCTTTTGATTGGGGACTTGTAATAAATAAACGCCCGCCTTCATTCCATTCAGTTTGATTTGAATTTCATTTGAGTTTACATAGGTAGTAAATATTTTTCGCCCCAGCGCATCAATCAATGAGACATCACCTTGTATAAGTTGATCTGAGTTAATAACAATATGATCTTGAAAAGGATTAGGATAGACATGAATTTCTGAGGATGTGGACAAATCTTCAACAGGAACCGTCAACATGCAATCAGAAGGCAGTGGATCCAACTCGATTACTTCGCCTGGGCTAAGGTCACGTCCATTAAATGCGGGATAGTCGGACGCATAACGATATGCTCTGAATACTGCTGTAAAAATAGAATTCTGGCCTTGTGTTATTGGTCCTCCTACTCCGATTGGATTTTTGTAAACCCAACGTGTTTCTCCGTCTTCGTCGACTTCTAGAAAGTCTCCGCTAGCTCCTTCACAAATTAATGTATTCCCGTTGGGTAGTCGATGCGCACCTGAAATGTTAGAGGAGAATAAATCATTAGGAGGATCAGCAACGTAAGTCCAAAATAATTCGCTTGGCCCAAAAGGTTCACCCGCTTCAATAACATAATTTCCATCACCATCTAATGGTGGCTCAATGACATCGACGGTAGAATACGAACCTTGAGGTCGTCCAATCCCGTTATTATACAACATAATTTTACCTTCATCTGGCAAGCCTGGTTCGATCCATTGTGCATCATGTTGTCCAAAATTTTTTCGATCTCCAATAGAACCTCTTTGATAAGCCAAAGGATTTCCATAACGATAAAGAAGATCTCCCCCTCTCCCTGCATTACCCCCCGTATGTCCGGCAGCTTCTTCCGTTGTCGTACTATGATCGATGATGTAAATTTCATTGAGATGGCGAGAACTGAGCATTATTTCATCACGTTCAACATTGTAATTAATCGCGTTGCAATGAATCCAATCTTGTCCAGTTGTGGAAGACGCAATTCCAAGGTAATTAATATCTAGTAGTTCTGGATGCTCAGCAACTACGCCATAATTAGATTTGCTTGCATCAAAGTCTTGAATCAGGTGATCCCAAAAATGCCATTCCCAAACGATGGTCCCCCCGGTATCTCCATCAGGTTGAACTTCTACAATATGATCTGGCCAAAGTGCTGCCCCCAACTTATCTGGATCACGTCCTGCTGCAATTGCTTCCTCTACTGTTCTTGCTTCCCAAGCAATCAGTAATACATTGCCATTCGGCAATACAGCCATATCATGATGATGATGCACCTCCATTGAAGCATATTCAAAACTCCATACCATGTTGCCATCCCAATCAACTCGCTCAATACTTCCTCCTATGCCTCCACCTGTAAAGAAAGGACTTCCTACCCGTACTGCCTTCAGTATATCTCCGTCCTCCAAAAGATAAGTCGACGCTCCCGGCATAGCCGTACCAGACCAGCTATTTACCAAACGGCCGCAATTGTCAATCAAATAGGTATTATTAGATACACTTGGAGAAAAGAGTGTATAACCATTAAATGCCTGAGCATCATTCTCAAACAAGCCAACTGTTTGTTGAGCTTGTAAAAACGTCAGTGACAAAAAGGAAACAAACAGAAGGGATAAACTATATTTAAACATAACGATATTCAGTTTTAATTAGCGTCTATGAAGGTACATAAAAAGCTGAAAATTTTGCCTTATCAGTTGCTTAAAATATAGAGGTAGATTAACTCAAGGTTAATTCTCCTTACATAGAAACCAATCCATTTAAGAAGTGCGAACTAAACTGCGAATAACTTATATCAAAATATCTATCTTCGCAGATAAACGAATCTCACAAAAATGTACAGTAAAAAATATCTTATAGGAAAACTAATGGCCATCCCTGTCTTACCGATCATGTATTGGCAATCTATACGGATTAAAAAGAACATGCCTAATTTGCCAGAAGCGGATGACCTTGTAGGAACGATTGGGAATGGCGGTGAAGAGATCAAACTTTTGTCGATTGGTGAAAGTAGCGTAGCGGGTGTGGGCGTGAAGAGTCACTATCAATCCATCGTTGGTTTTATTTCCAAAAACTTGGCTGACCTTAAGGGCGTTAAAGTTAGCTGGGAAGTTTTGGCTAAAAGCGGTTTTACGGCTCAAAATGTCAATGATGAATTGATCCCACTTTTAAAAGATGATGCCCCTGACTTGATCGTAATTGGACTTGGAGCCAATGACACATTCCAAACCAATCATCCCCAAAAATGGGCAGCTGAAATTAGGAAACTTATTCAAAATATAAGAAGTAAATACCCAACAGCTCCTATCGTTTTCATGAACATGCCTCCAGTCAGAGATTTCATTGTAATGGGTTCCTTACTTCATTTTTTTCTTGGTAATTTGGTTGACATTTTTGGCATTGAGCTAAAGAAAATAGTAGCACAACATAAGAATGTATGGTTCAATGAAAAACGCATTACACTGAGTGAATTCCAAAACATTGGCGGTGCAAATTATAGTATTACAGACTTCTTTAGCGATGGCGTACATCCTTCAGAACTTACTTACCGAATTTGGGGCGAGAAAATGAGCCGGTTTATTTCTGAGGTTGTTTTGGATAAGTGATTTTTTTGACGGGATTTTTTATTTGGAAATAGCCTTTGGATGAAATCCTTCAATCTTAGAGTATATTTTTTTTTGCTTTTAAAATTTCTGCGACTTTGATTCCTTATTTCATTCGAAATGATTTACAGGATTGCTCTTCTTACAGAGGTATTGCTTTGCAGATAAATAATTCAGTAATTTTATATCAATTCTATTTTCCTTTTTTAAAAAATAAAAAAATGAAAGACGATAAAGACAAAGTTGACATTAAGGCAGTAGAAGACCACGATGGTATTCTCACCATTCGAGGTGGCGGAGACAAGCGCAACTGGAATGGCATCCATTACAAGCAAGGCATGTCTGCAAAAAATGTGGGTACTACCCGACTCTCTGCCAACATTGCGACCATACCTCCAAGTGGTGTTGCGAAAGCACACATTCATGATGAATTTGAATTGATTCTTTACATTTTAGAAGGAAAGGTCCGACATGAATTTGGTCCGGGATTAAAGCAAACTCTTGAGAATGAAGCTGGAGATTTTATTTACATAAAACCTGGAGTACCTCATGAGGTTTTTAATATGAGTGACACGGAACCTGTTGTTGCATTTGTGGCGCGATCGGCGGCGGATGAATGGGATAAGATTATTCCTTATGATCGGGAGGAGGGGTGAATTGGAATGGGAATAGTTACCTCTCCATCAGCCTTGATTTTTCGGAACCAGGATTTTAATTTTAGTTCCCTTAGGCTCCCCATTTTCTATCTTCAGTTGACCATCAATGGCTGAAATTCGTTCATACATGGTCCGCAAGCCAAGGCTCTTGGATTTCACGACGGCCACTTCATGATTGAAGCCTCTACCATTATCCTGTATCGTAATGATGACCTCTTTCTGTTTATTTTCAATCGTCACTTTAGCGGCAGAGGCATCTGCATGTTTGACGATATTATTAAACGCTTCCTGAATGGTTCTGTACAAATGAATTTCTGATTTAGCTGGAATTGTGTTATCAATATTATCAATTTCCGAGCTGATAAAAATATCTGCTGTACTTCTTATCTTATCAAGGATGTTTTCGATGGAGTTTGTCAAACCAAATTTATCCAACTGATAAGGATGTAAATCTCTGGAAATCGAGCGGACTTCCTCTAGTGTATCAGCAATCATTTCTTGATTTTCGGAAGTGACCGACTTGCTGTTATCTAGTTGTTTTTTGATCAATAATAAGGACTGCCCTACACCATCATGCAAATCTCTGGCTATTCTTTTTCGCTCTTCCTCTTGTGCAAAAATAAGTGCCTCCGCAAAAGCTTTTTTGGCATTTCGATCTTTCGTAATTTTATCGAGTTGAGAACGATAAATCCATCCTAAAATACTTAACAATAAAATGGCATAGCAGAAATAAGCCCAACTTGTTTTCCACCAGGGCGGATAAATTCGAATGGCTAAGGTGCTAGGGGTTTCATTCCAAATCTGGTCTTGATTTGATCCGATAACTTCGAAAAGATATTCGCCAGGATTCAAGGAAGTGAATTGCACTTTATTTTCCGTCCCCAAATCCACCCACTCTTCATTGGAGGAATTTTTTCGTGCAGATCCTTCGGTTAGTCGGTAGCGATATTCGTTTTGATTCTTGTGGGTAAAATCTAAAGCGGCAAATTGCAAGCGAATTGTATTTTGCTTATAGTTTAACTCAATAGACTTTGTGTATTCGATAGATTGTTCCAATTGCAAAACCAATGAATCTTGTACAGGGTACGCCTGTATTTTCTTGTTATTGATTTTTAGTTCCGTCAAACGAACAGGGGGAATAAAAGTACTCCCTTCCATATTGTCTTCGTCTGGGTTGAAGATATTAATACCGTTGATTCCTCCAAATATCATTTTCCCATCGGATATACGAAGAGAACTGCCGGTATTAAATTCTAAATCTTGCAGGCCATCTTCTTTTGTATAATTTTTAAACGTCTCTGTTTTAATATTAAATCGGGCGAGTCCGTTATTCGTGCTTAACCATAGATTTCCTTTTGCGTCTGCCTGAATTTGATAAACAACATCATCTGGGATATCGCTGTTAAGCGTGGTGTAATGAACGCATTTACTGCTTGTTTTATTCATACGATTGAGTCCGCCACCGGCAGTTCCAATCCAGATATATTTTTTCGGTTCGAAAGGATCATCGTGAAAACATTTGATGGAACTGTGGCTAAGGCTGTATTTGTCGGAAGGGTCATTTTTGAAAAAGGTAAATTGGGGCTCCCGTTCAGGATATTGGTCAATGTTTATCCTAATTGCTCCCATAATAGTTGCCGACCAAATTTGATTTTTTGCATCAACGTAAGCCCATACATGTCGAATTTTT
>CAKZUK010000049.1 GCA_937921775.1 uncultured Saprospiraceae bacterium | reverse complement strand
GCAGAGAAGTTTAACTTGAATGCAAATCTATCATTGACTGCTTTTGCATAACGAAGAGATACACGTCCAAGAGGCTCCTTAGAACCGATTGCATCAGAGTTGGTTTGTGCCAATTTTATTTGAGCACTCAGGCCAGGATAGTCAAATGGAGATTTAGATTCCATTAAAAGGATACCGTTAAAAGCGTTTGGTCCGTATAGAGCAGAAGCTGCACCCGGTACCAATTCAACACTTCGGATATCCAATTCAGAAATACCTACGATATTACCTGTTGGAAAGTTCAACAAGGGAGAAGCATTATCCATTCCATCCATCAACTGAACGAAGCGAGTGTTACCTGCTGTTGCAAAACCTCTAGTGTTAATAGTGTTGAAAGTCATACTCGCCTGATTGGAGTGTACACCTTTTAGTTTATTGATTTCATCATAGTAATCGGCAGAAGCTGCTGCACGAATACCGATGACATCTAGTTTTTCAATTGTAACCGGAGATTCTAGAATCTTCTCTTCCACACGCGATGCAGAAATTACAATATCATTCCCAAACGTAATGGCTTCTTGTCCCATCACAACATCTTGTATCTGAGTAGCCTGAGTAACTTCAATCTCTTGAGTGGCATAGCCAATCAGGGAGTAAACTACGGTGTAAGGAAGGGGAACGTTAGAGCTTAGTCGGTAGGTACCATCAATTTCAGATATAGTTCCTTTGACAGTTCCTTTGATGTAAATACTGGCTCCAATCATATCTTCATTCGAATCACCATCTGTTATCTTACCAGAAACAACGTTCTGTGCAGATAAACTAGCAATAGAGAAGAAAGTCAAGAAAACCAAGAAAAGGTTTTTTGTAATGTTACGCATCATAATCACATTTTTTAGTTAATAATCTCCAGTAGGTGGAGGTATTTCGTTTCAATAATAGTTGTACAATCTCATAATCCGTCATGATATAAATGGGCAAAGATGACGGATCAACTATCGAGTTAACTTGGTAGATGCAAATTAATAAAAATAGCTAGATTCGAATTAGTATTTAGTAAATTTTTTTCACACCTGTTTTGGTGCTGTTTTCCAGTAGACTATCCATTGCAATATTGTGTAATGTGTATTGAGCCGCACTCTATTTCGTGTAAGTGACTCTAGCTCAGACTTTGAGGCTTTAATCTCTGGCTTTTAATGCTGACTAGTTTGTTGATGGATTTTAGAGATTTAGTTAAAAAATAAGCTAAGATTTCTTCTCTTTTATTAGATATAATTGAATGAGTTTGTAGAAATCGAATAAAAATAGGGAGGGATTAGGAGAGACTAAATTGTTATTGATTAATTTACCTGCAACTAGATTTAGTAAGTTTAAGAAACGATGCAAGCCCCAGCGTTGGAGCTTATGGTAATAAGTCAATAAGCGTGTTTGAATACCCTTATTCTCTTTATAAAGCGCATTCAGATTTTCAAGTGCTTGCTTCGTTTTATTCAAGAACACCTTACTTTGTTCTAATCCTGTATGCTCCAGTGGGTTGCCAAAATGTAGGATCGGAATTCCTTTTTTCATCAGTTCAAGGCCAAAGAGTGTGTCTTCATGTCCATATTGGACTAGACTTTCGTCAAATTTGATCGTGTCAAAAAGCTTTTTGGGAACTAGAAAATTATTGGTCATAAAGGAATGGTAGGGACTCAATTGTCGCTCTTCAGCTGATTTGGCTTCGCGCTCAGTACCATATTTCCAGTGAAGCATCAAATTTGCTTCATTAGGAGCTGTTTTTTGATAGCATCTTCCTCCGTACAAAAGGGTATTCGGCTGGAGCCGATCAAGATAAGCTTTTAGGTAATGATCACTAACCACTTTTGAATCACAATCCATAAAGAGCAGATACTCATAACTTGCTTTTTCTGCGAGTTTATTCCGAATTCGAGATCGCCCTAAGTTTTGACTTAATTCTTCGTAAGTTACTGACTTAGAGTTGTTAATGTTGCTATTTATTGTTTTGAATTTGGAGCTAGAACCATCGTCCAAGCAAATGATTTCGAAAGGAACCCTACACGCTTCTCCCTGCACATGAAGATCCTTTACCAAGGCGGTAATGTCGTAATTATAGACAGGAATTAGGATGGATAGCATATATTAAGTTTGAGGATGGTAAGATAGGGAGAAGAATTAGAAATTAGAATGGGAAATGGAATTAGAATTAGAATGTTCCCACTAACTGAGAGCAATCAATAAAAGGCGATAATAACTACATTTTGTGATCGAATTATTATATGGCTTAGGGGCTAACTGAGATTTTATTATAAAGGTGACTGCAACTAGAATTGCCACTAAAAAACCGCGTACTAAATTTATTTTTCAAATAATACCTTTCAGTCAAAACTGAAAGCATTGAACTTTGTTATATTTGAAGTTCAATAAAAGAATATGAGATCGAAATCAGAATTAATGTCTTTACTGGAGGATAGTAACCTCAGTACCACGCTCCGCGAAATTGCTAAGAAGACGCTGGAAGGCGAACGGATTAGTGAAGAAGAAGGGCTACACCTATTTAATCACGCCGAGATTGGCTATTTAGGTATTTTGGCGAATTACATTCGCGAAAAGAAGCATGGTAACCATACCTACTTCAATCGTAATTTCCATATGGAGCCTACAAATGTATGTTTGTATACTTGCTCTTTTTGTTCGTATTCTCGTTTGATTAAGAAGCGAGAAGAAGGCTGGGAATATACTCTTGAGGAAATGTTGGAAATGGTCAAGAAATATGATGGTGAGCCCGTAACGGAGGTGCACATTGTCGGTGGCGTTTTACCACAATATGATCTCAAATTTTATGCGGACCTCTTTGCTGCCATTAAAAAGCACCGACCAGAATTGCATATCAAGGCATTGACACCAGTCGAATACCATTACATTTTCAAAAAGGCTAAGGTCGACTACGCAGAAGGTATGCGTCAGATGAAGGAAGCTGGGCTTGATTCGATGCCCGGTGGTGGTGCAGAGATTTTCCATCCTGAAATAAGAGACGAAATCGCTGGTGGTAAATGCAGCGGAGAAGAATGGCTGCAAATTCACGAAGAATGGCACAAACTAGGCATGCGTTCCAACGCTACCATGCTTTATGGCCATATTGAAAAAATGAAACATCGGGTTCATCACTTAGAATCTTTACGTCAGTTGCAAGATAAAACAGGTGGCTTTCAAACATTCATACCACTAAAATTCAGAAATAAAGGCAACCAAATGTCGCATATCCCTGAATCGATGGTTATCGAAGATTTGCGGAATTATGCGATTAGTAGAATTTACCTCGATAACTTCGACCACATCAAAGCTTACTGGCCAATGATCGGTCGTGAAGTGGCTCAAATGTCCATGGCTTTTGGTGTAGATGATATTGATGGAACCATTGATGACACCACAAAAATATATACCATGGCTGGATCAGAAGAACAGAATCCAGCAATGAGTACACGCGAATTGGTCAACCTGATTAAAATGGTTGATCGCAAGCCTATAGAACGAGATACACTTTACAATGTGGTAACTGATTACAGTGAACATGTTTTTGAAGAGGATACCGTTTATAAAGGTTATGTTTCTTTACCTGTTGTAAATAAGGATAATTAAATTATGCAAAAACATTGGTATTTTGTTCGCCACGGTCAAACCGATTATAATAAAATGGGAATTGTCCAAGGCTCTGGTGTTGATAGTTCACTCAATGAAGCTGGTCGCTCACAGGCCAAAGCTTTTTACGATAAATACAAAGATATTCCTTTCGATAAAGTAATCACTTCTGCACTAAAACGAACGCATGAGACGATGACGCATTTCATAGATGACGGACTTGTTTGGGAACAAGATGCTGCGATCAATGAGATGAATTGGGGGGTTCATGAAGGTAAGAAAAGTAAACCTTTCATGGCCAAAGCGTACAAAGTGATGATTGAAGAATGGGCCAAAGGAAACCTTGATGCACGTTTGCAAGAAGGGGAGTCTGCGGCAGAATTGATCGCTCGTCTTTCCGGATTTATAAATGGCTTGAGGAAGCGTCCTGAACAGAATTTGCTGATTTGTACACATGGCCGGAGTTTACGTTGTCTTATGATGCTGTTGAAAAAACAGGCTACGGAGGAAATGGAAAATTACAAACATTCTAACACTGGTTTGTTTAAAGCTCAAATTTTCAAAGGGGAAATTATTGTTGAGTTTGAGAATGATTTGAGTCATCTTGGAAAGTAAGAAGAGCAGAAATGCCTAAATAATATAATGGAAAAAATAAAAGTCACAGCAGTTAGTTATCTCAATACTAAACCACTCTTGTATGGTTTGGTACAAGATGGTATGGATGAGCTGCTTGATTTAGAGCTTGATATACCTTCTGTTTGTGCGGATAAGTTGCTCTCAGGAGAGGCGGACCTTGGCTTGGTGCCTGTAGCTATTATTCCTCAATTGAAGGAGGCACATATCATTTCGGATTTTTGTATCGGAGCAGTGGGAGAGGTGAAGACTGTAGCGATTTATAGTGATTGTCCAATGGAGGAGATCACGCATTTATATCTCGATTATCATTCTCGAACGAGTGTCAATTTAGCGCAGGTTTTATTACGTGAATTTTGGAAAAAGCAACCAGAGCTGCTGACAGCTGAAGATGGTTTTATTGAAAAGATAGGAGCTACGCATGCCGCTGTCGTGATTGGAGATCGGACCATCGGTTTGGATGAAAAACATGAATATGTTTATGACCTTGGTCAAGCTTGGTGGGATCATACCGGTTTGCCTTTTGTATTTGCGGCTTGGGTGAGTACCAAACCTATGAGCCCAGCTTTTGTCGAACGCTTTAACAAAGCACTTTCAAAAGGAATAAAAGAGATTCCAAAATTGATTTATTTATTACCGTCTCCGCATCCTTCTTTTGACTTGGAGCGCTATTTTTCCAAGTATATTTCCTATCATTTGGATGCGCCCAAGAAGCAAGCTTTAAAGCTCTTTTTGCGAAGTATTGCTGCCAATGATATGGCTTCAATTCACTTGTAGCCTCTTGTCTTTGGTCTCGCCAATCTACTGTTGTAAAACTCCTAAGTCTTAATCTCTCCATTGATATACCTAGTTAATACCATGTAAACTCTACCTTAAAACAGGTATTTATACCTCTAGCCTTATTGTTTTACCCCTCTTTATCTTGCTTCTTTTATTGAATCGTTTTAATTTTAGATTGAATTTAAAAAACGTCAAAAATTTTTTCATATCCCATATTTAAAAATAGACAATGTTACTTATTAAAAAGTAGCGTATTCAAACAAGTCTATTTATTCTAATCGACAAATTATAATCTCAAACTGAGGCCTTTCCGTAAATGGGAAGGCTTCTTTTTTTGTGCTGGCCTTAGTGTCATGATCTTAGAAGGATTGAAGGTGATTAACTCTATTTTTAAATCAGGGCTGATGATCAACAAAAGGGACTACTAGACCATAGATAATTGTAGTGCGAAATATGGGGACTTATTTGCAAACAACTTCGAAATAATTTACTTACTTTTAACGATCATCAAAAAGATATTTTTGTTCCAACTAATGCCAGAAGAAATCCAATTAAGTCCAAAAGAATTGGCGCGCTACAGTCGCCACATTGCCATTCCTGAATTTGGTAAAGCTGCTCAACTTAAATTGAAAAAGGCAAAGGTATTGGTAGTAGGAGCCGGAGGATTAGGAAGTCCAGTCTTGATGTATTTAGCTGCAGCAGGAGTAGGACATATTGGCATCATAGACTTTGATCTGGTGGACGATAGTAATTTGCAACGACAAGTACTTTATAACGTCAATGATATTGGTCAATCAAAAGCTGAAACGGCCAAGAAAAAGTTATTAGCTTTGAATCCGTATATCCAAGTTACGGTTTACAAGGAAGCGCTAACGACAGAAAATGCTTTAGACCTGATTCGACAATACGATGTAGTGGCTGATGGAACAGATAATTTCCCAACTCGTTATCTGGTCAATGATGCTTGCGTCATCGAAGGAAAGGTAAATGTGTATGCTTCCATCTTTAGATTTGAAGGACAAGTTGCGGTCTTTAACTATTTGCAAGAGGGTGGTGATCGTGGACCAAATTATCGCGACCTATTTCCGCAAGCACCTGCTCCAGGTATGGTGCCTAGTTGTGCAGAAGGTGGCGTGCTAGGCGTATTGCCTGGAATCATTGGAAGCATGCAAGCCAATGAAGTGATTAAAGTTATAACTGGTGTGGGTGAACCTTTAAGCGGAAGGTTGTTTTTATTTGATGCAGCATATTTTTCTACCCGAGTTTTAAAAATTAAAAAGAATCCAGAAACTAAAATAACTGAACTCGTCAATTACGAAGACTTTTGCGGTGTACCTCAAAAAGATGAACAAGTAAAAGAGATATCTGTGATTGCCTTAAAAGCAATGATGGATCAGCAAACGGATTTTCAATTGATTGATGTTCGTGAATCTTTCGAATATGATTTGGTCAATTTGGGAGGAACACTAATCCCTTTGGCAGAAGTTGCAGCAGCAATAGATCAGATAGAAAAAGACAAGCCCGTAATCGTTCACTGCAGAAGTGGGCATCGTTCGGCCACAGCCATCAAAACATTACAAAGTATTTTTCCTTTTAAAAATTTGCTAAACCTTGAAGGTGGCATTTTGGCCTATGCGAAAGAGATTGATCGGAATATGTTGACTTATTAGAAGTTTAAAGATCTCTGAACTTTTCTTTTGTTAGCTTGTTTTAATTTTCTAGATATAATCACAAATTAATCGACTATGGAAAATACTAATAATTTAGAAACAGCAACTTTTGGTACTGGATGTTTTTGGTGTACGGAGCCACTTTTTAAGAAATTGAAAGGAGTGAAATCAGTAATCTCTGGTTACTCTGGCGGACATGTTGAGAATCCAACTTACGAACAAATTTGTACGAAGGGAACAGGACACGCTGAGATTGTCCGCATTACTTTTGATCCATCTATTATATCTTTTGAAGGCCTTTTGGATGTGTTTTGGCGTTTGCACGATCCAACTACACTGAACCAGCAAGGGAATGATAAAGGTCCTCAATATCGCTCCGCTATTTATTATCATGATGATAAGCAAAAGGCCATTGCTGAAAAGTCAAAAGAGGAAACGGATGCTTCTGACTTGTGGCCCAATCCTATTGTGACTGAAATAGCTCCTTTGATTAACTATTATCCAGCTGAAGATTATCACCAGGAATATTACAATAGAATAGGAAGCCAAAATCCATATTGTACCTTCGTGATAGATCCGAAGGTAGAAAAATTTATGAAAGAGTTTAAGGACCAGATAGACTAAGGACGGATTCAATCAATCAGCTACTCAACAGTTACCAACTGATCAAAAAACGCATTTCGTTTTGCAGCATTATTAACCACTACAAATCGATAATTATTGGCCCAATCTGTTTGGATTTCCTCCCAACTTTGGCCAACAAAATGTGCTAGCTTATCTCGACTAATACTCGTAGATAATGCCTTCTCGCCAGTGTAAAGCCTCATGTCTACTTGGTCGATGTTGGCATATTCACTAAGCAGCTGAGATGGCACGAGAGCCATTACTTTTTTTGCTCTGGCAGCAGTAGACCAATATTGCTTAAAGAATTCGGCATCCATTTTCGGATTATCAATCCGTTCTTTATACTCATCGGCACTTTTATAATATTCTATACTCAATGTACTGCCTTTTAAATCTACTGATTTTACCATAATGCCACAGATACTATTGCGGACGCTAGACTCCGCATCTTTTGTTTTGACAGTAGTATTAGTTGAGGAGGCAGCTTTTGAACTGCTTTCAACAGATAAGCTGGTATCAGTTGTTGCAGCTGATTCTGAGCTTCCACTAGTATCATTTTTACAAGCAAATAATGTTAGGAAGCAAATCAATCCTATTAGCAATGGACGTATCATAATATTGAGTTTATTATCGATTATTAATTCTGCTAAAGTAAGCATTTGCTTTTGTATTTCTAGTAGGCAAACAAAAATCCCGAACACGCTAGATAGCACATTCGGGATTTTTATTTTTATTCTAAATGAGAATTAAGGTCTTACAACATCCGCTTTCTTAGATCTCTTCTTTCCTTTCTTCTTACCTTTTGTCTTCTCTGCTAGCTTCACAGCATTGTAAGCAGATACAACACCTCCTGTTACAGAAATATCAGACATCATAACTAATTCACCATCAGATCCTGGCTTCTTTACCTTTTGCGTTTGTGGAGCAGCAGAGTTCATGATGATTTCTTTTACCTGAACAGCAGTCAAATCAGGATAGTAAGAACGAAGCAATGCTGCTACACCTGCACAAACAGGAGCTGCCATACTTGTACCACTAAACTTCTCATATCCTTGTTCTGGAGTAGTAGATAGGATTTGGTAACCTGGAGCAAAGATGTCAACGTTTTTCTTACCATAATTAGAGAATGACGCAATTGCATCTTCGCCTGGCTTGTAAGAAAGTGCGCCGATTTCCATCCAGTTCTTAGCAGACTTAGGTTTGAACCAACCTTTCTTGTCGTACTTATCGTTAGGGAAGTTAGGAGCAGTATCATTATCAGCGTTACTGTTACCAGCAGCGTGTACCAATAAAACGTCGTTTTTCTTAGCATACTTTACAGCTCTGTCAACCACACCTTTATCGTAAGAGTAGCTCTTACCGAAGCTCATGTTGATAATGCTAGCACCGTTGTCGACTGCATAACGGATGGCGTTAGCAACATCTTTGTCACGCTCATCACCATCAGGCACTGTACGTACTGACATGATACGAACGTTGTCTGCTACACCTTTGATACCAAGATCATTGGTACGGATAGCTCCGATGATACCAGCAACGTGAGTTCCGTGACCAGCGTCAGGACCCTTTACGTCATTATTACCGTAGTATTTTTCATTAGAGTTTGTGTAATCATCACCAACGATTTCAGCACGAGGATCAAAGTCAATATTGTACATGCTGTTGATTTGGCCATCGAAGTAACCTTTAGCACCAGCAATTTGACCGATAGCATCTTTCATAGAAGCACCACGAGCAAAGAAAACACGATCCAATAGAGCGACTGCTTCTTTTATTTTTTCATCATCAGTTTCAAGCGCTTTTACCTCTTCTGCAGAAGGGTCATCTTTTCCAGCCATCTTGATGATGTTTGGCACCTGCTCGTCCAACATGTACCAGATACCTGATTGTTGAGCTAGTTCAGACTGCTTATCATCAATGACTTTTTTCATTTTGATGTACTTATCAAATTCCTTCTTTTCTTTTTTGCTAAGTGAATCACGAGATTTTCCGTCAAACTTCTTTTTACCCATAGCAGTAAGACGTGTAATCTCAAGTGCATCAGGACCGATGTTTTTACCATTCTTTCCACCAATAAAGTTCCAGCCGTGGATATCATCGATGTAGCCATTATTGTCATCATCAATACCATTACCAGCAATCTCACCTGGATTAACCCACATGACATCCTTTAAGTCTTCATGCTCAGCATCAACACCAGAGTCAATAACCGCAACGATTACTGTTTCGGAGGTACGACCTTTTAGCAATTCTTTATACGTTCTTTCTGTGCTTACTCCTGTCACATTGTCTTGAGAAGCATCAAGATTGAACCAGTTTTCAGGTGCATCTTGTGCAAAAATAAATGTGCCTGAAAGCAAGAAGCACATGAGCGTGAATAATTTAATCTTCATTGTTTGAAAAATTTTATAATCTAATAAATATTAAAAATAGTCCAGAGTTAATTTTTGATTTGGAGTGTAACACTCTGCTATACTCTGGGCTTCGTTAAATTGAGCTTGATTTAAGCCAGACAAAAATAGGACTTTTATAGCTATTTAAATAAGATGAATGTTTTTTAATGCCATTTTCCAGACAAACTGCCCTTGATTTATAGACGAACTGGTCTTAGTTAGAGACAAAGTAGCTTCATCGCTAGACGAAGTCGCAGCTTGTGAGCTTGACTAAATGAGCATTTTGGTAAATTTTTTGTTGTTTTTTCAACCTAAAGCAAGTCTTTTGTCGTAGGTAATAACGTCATACTTGCTTTTAGCACTCCTAATAAAATGTTAATTACTAGGTAAGCTCCTTTAAAAAAGAGATTTTTGTGCAAAATTTTGTGACAAAAACTATTTAAAGGGTCAAAACTATAATCTGTAACTTCTTGTTAACGTTCGAGTACAGATTTATTAGGAATTTTACTCACATAAACTTATCAAACACACTCATTTATGAAGCGTATACTGCTTTTCTGCTTTTTTCTTTGTCCTTTCTTGATGAACACTACACAAGCTCAGCATATGGAAGCTGGCCTTATTGTAGGTGCTTCTACCTATCAGGGCGATTTAGCTCCCAGCAAAGTCTGGTTGAGTATTACTGAAACACATCCTGCTTTTGGTGTTTTTGCACGTTATAACTTCAATAGATTGGGGGCAGTAAGACTAGGAGTAAACTATATGAGCATCTCTGGTGATGATTCAAAGTCAAAAGAATCTGGTCGCTTAGGTCGAAACCTTAGCTTTCGCTCAAACATTATTGAGTTTTCTCTTGTTGGGGAATGGAATATTTTGGGTTACCAACCTTATAACCTTCAAGAAACTTTCTCACCTTACCTTTTTGGAGGTATATCCGTTTTTAAATTCAATCCAAAAGCAAAATACGAAGGAGAATGGTATGAGCTTCAACCATTGGGGACTGAAGGACAAAACCTTGCTCAATATCCTGATCGGACAGCTTATAAGTTAACTCAATTTTCTATTCCTTTGGGAATGGGGGTAAAATATGCCATCAATGATACTTGGAACATAGGACTCGAATTCGGTGCTCGTAAAACCTTCACCGATTATCTGGACGATGTGAGTACAACTTATGTCAGTGATACAGAGATGCTTGAAGGTGGCGACGAACTAGCTGCAATTCTTGCTAACCGAAGTGGTGAGCCAAAAGAAACAGGCTACGGTAGAGGTGACCCAGAAGATGACGACTGGTACCTTATGGGAGGTGTAACCATTTCCATCAACTTTCTGGATAATGGACTGGTTGGATTTCGAGGTAGAAATTCTAAAAAGTCAGGTTGTCCTACTTTTTAATATAACATAATTTTTGTTTGAATGCCCGGAATTGATTTAATCGATTCCGGGCATTTTTACATGTAAAATGTAAAACCGCAAAAGTCTAGACGTAAATTTGTCCAAATACGGTGTCCTAGCGTGAGAAGAACTTTTTTTACCTTTTTTTCTTCGAGAAAGAAGCGCAAACTTTTAGATTTTTGACTTTATCATTTTACAGTTTTACATTTAAAACAACTACCTTTCCCACCATCAATGAAACCCGTAGAAGCACTCAAAAAATATTGGGGATATGATTCCTTTCGCTCTTTACAAGAAGAGATCATTCAGTCTGTGATAGACGGTAATGATGGGCTTGCTTTGATGCCAACTGGTGGTGGAAAGTCGCTCTGTTTTCAGGTGCCTTCCATGTGTCAGGAAGGTATTTGCTTAGTGATTTCTCCATTGATAGCTTTGATGAAAGATCAGGTTTATCACTTGCGTGAAAAAAAGATCGCAGCAGAGGCCATCTACTCTGGGATGCATTATAAAGACATTGATAGGGTACTTGATAATTGTATTTATGGAAACATAAAATTCCTTTACCTTTCACCTGAAAGACTCTCTTCAGAAATCGTTCAGGAACGCATCAGTAAAATGAATGTGAACTTACTTGCTATCGATGAAGCGCATTGTATTTCGCAATGGGGATATGATTTTCGACCTGCTTATCTTGAAATTTCTGCCATTCGTCCGCTGCTGCCAGATACGCCGGTATTGGCATTGACGGCTACCGCAACGGAAAAGGTGGTGGATGATATTCAAGAGAAATTGGAGTTTAAAGACGGTAAGGTTTTTCAAAAAAGTTTTGGAAGAGAAAATTTGGCTTACGTAGTCTTGAATGAAGAAGGTAAAGAAGCCAAACTTTTGGATATACTAAAAAAGGTAAAGGGGAGTGGTGTCGTCTATGTTCGCAATCGAAAGAAGACGAAAGCCATCTCGATGTACCTTAATAGAAATGGTATCGTTTCCGATTTTTATCATGCAGGTTTGGCAACGGATGAGCGTTCGAGAAAGCAAGAAGAATGGATTCAGAATAAGACACG
>CAKZUK010000048.1 GCA_937921775.1 uncultured Saprospiraceae bacterium | reverse complement strand
TTGCAGTACTAGGGTTGGAAGAAGTAAACACTCGCTTAGTAGTTGTTAGCGCCGTACCTCCATTTCCGTCGTTCCAATCTTGAGCCATTGTCTGAGTAGTACAAAAACAAAAGGCTATAAGAAAAAAAGTTGTCCAGTTATGTATTTGATGTCTCATGATTTTTATATTTTAATTACGTTTTATTCAAAATTTATTTACCTTAGAAAACAATCTAAAATGGGTCTATTTTTATTACTTTTTCTACAATAGATTGACCATCTATTTTTAACTCAACAAAATAAACACCTGGTGGTAATTTTTCCCCACTATAAGATTCAAAATACTGACCGCTCTCCAATATTCTATTTTTGATAATTATTGATTCCATTTGACTCGTGATGTTTCTTACAAAAAGTGAAACTGTCGCCGTTGACTTTGTCTCTAAGTAATATTCTATGCTTAGTTGTCCGCTGAATGGATTCGGGAATACAGATAATGAGTGACTAGTTTGTCTTGTTATTTTTTCTTTATTTTTTTTCTCCAATTCCTTTATTTCAGCTATCACAAGTTTAATAGAATCCTCTCTTTGCAACATATCCTTTTTGACAAACTCATCAGATGGATTCGTCAACTGAGAAGGTGGATCTTCAACTAGTTCAGACCATTCGGTTAAACAAGGATTAATATACAATACCGTTTCACCTATTCCTACGTTAGGGTTCGGTGCTATTATCAAAACCTCACCAACGACATCTATAAACTCTCCCCCTATAAATGTAGTTGGAGTAGTGACCTCAGCAGTTCCATCACAATCTGAATTATTTGGTTGACATTCATTTCCATTGTGTCCTGCACCCTGTATTGTTAATTCTATAGCAGTTAGTACATTATTATCCGCAAATACATCACCTCCACACAAAACACATTCAGCAGGTACACTAGTCGTTTCATTGATGAAAAAACTGATCATTCCTAACAGATAATCAGCGGTAGGAAAGTTAGGATTGTCTGGATTTGGAGGAAAATAAGGTTGATCTTCTAGGATTGATCTTACCCTAAAAGTAAAGGCCTCCTCATCACTTTCAAATTCAGTTGAAATACATCTCAACCCCTTGTAAACCTGTTGTTCTTCATCAACTAAAAAAAGAGGGATCGCTTCCCATACACCTGGAGTAGAAGGCCCACTCAACTCCGTATCGACATAGATCACCTGCGGCAAATCGCCTTGATATGACATCCTTAACTCAAGGTTTACACACATATCTATGTCTGCCTCACACTCGTCTTCAGTCGGGCCGCTAGTCCAGAGAGATAAACTTGGACGGCCACGATGACGAACGTATTTATCCGTTCTGAATGCTTTAGTGCAACCACTTCCGTCGGTTACAAGCAAATTATAAAATAAAACATCATCCGTTGTATTAAAACTTGCTTGCGATGGTACATTGTTATTAGGCACTCCAACTAGACTAATACCTGAGTTAGGTTCCCACACCGATGAAAAAGGAAGGATAGCTCCAGATTGAGCATCATAGTCTGAACCAGACAGATCAGAAGATTGGAAAATACGATTATTGTTATCCTCCCAAGCATAAACAACCCAATCTTCAGATATGACTCTAGTTTCAGATTCAAACCCAGTATACCTCCACGGCTTTAGGACAGTTACATCAACATCATCAGAGGCAATACAACCATAGGTTTCATTTGTTGCAGTAACGGTATAAGTGTAGGTGCCGGGATAAAGATTAAGGCTATTACTAAGTGTCAGTACTGGGCTTACAACCGTTTCTGTAAAATAAATATTGTTAGAACTCCATGAGACGGTACCATTGTTATCAAAACCAGTCCCGTTACTTTCATCTCCAAGTCTTACCTCAGTACCATTACAAATGTCAAAGTCATCTCCCGCATTCGCAATTGGGTCAATAGTTCCAGGACCAATTGAAATTCTATTTTCTGCAACACATCCTCCTTCCTGATCAACTACCATTAGCGTATATGTTATCCAAGGGATAAATGGGTCAACGTCAGAAGGAGCATCTGCAGGCTGTACAAATGGTGCCGAAGAATAAGGATCACTAAGGTGCGTCAATGGATAAGACACTTCATTCCCATCCGTGTTGATATAATAAGCACTCCAAGAAAATGAGAAATTCCCTGAGCCGCCTATCGTTTCTAAATCAGCAATACCTAACTGGATTAAGCTATTCTCACTACACGAAATATTATATTCTGGCCATTCTCCTAGATCAAGTTGTGCTATAGTTAAGGTAATTGGCCCAATCGTTTTGGTACATCCTAAATCAACATCAGTAACAGCAAGAGTATATGTTCTAATGTCACCCACATCCAATCCGATAATTGACGGATTAGAAGAGGTCGGATCACTCAAATCAGTGACATTGTCTCCTCCCCACTCATAAGTGTAATTTCCAGAGCCACCACTTACAATTGGTTCGTAACTTATTAAGGAGGCGACATCTGGGCAGCGACTTATCGTTTGATCTAGACTAATATTGAATGGCATTGGAATAGTAAAGACTTCCTCTGCCTGAGCGGTAGAACTTCCAATATCAGTAACTTTTGCTTCTACCCTAAAGCTCACTTCAGGAGCATTTCCAAATTGGTCAAAGTACGGATGATTCGTATCTATATAAACACACTTCGTATCAAGAACTCCACCAGCCCATCCATCCTGTATCAAGAAATTTTCTAACTCTGCATATGGATAGTTTATATCGAATGCCTTATAGTCATATCTTGAATAATAATGATCTTCCGTTAAACAGGGGCCAGTATTCAAAGGACTGGCTTGATATGGTTCTTGTCTTTGTCCGCAACTCGCCTCTACCCTCACATAAGGAGAACATGACTGTGTATTGTGAATTGTCAAGCCTCCTTCCTCAATTTCTACAGGTGCTAAAACTGGCATAAATGCGCAAGGATCTTCGTATATAAAACTAAAGGCATGATTGGCCAAATTAGTTGGGTCTTGTGGGTCATAATCATCATTAGGGTTCTGTAAAATAGTAAGTATATTACACGGCAGCACATTATCCGTCCTACAAAGACAAGCTTTTATTGGAATACAATCATTAACTCCTAGTGAAATATCATCATAATTCTCTGGATTGAAAGTTGTCCATGAATTACCAGGCAAGGGATTGTAGGGAGGAGTTGGAGGTAGTCCAGGGTCTTGAAGTAAATGCTCTCCAAACCTTATCCAATTTCCCTCATTATTTAAATAATATAGATGAGCTGTATAGGTAGGAACAGTAAATGGATTAGGGCTAATCTCTCCTGGGGTAACTTGAATAATAGTATTTTGGCAAATAGGTGCTGGTATCGGCGTTTCTGTCATAGGATCTAAATCAGTAATAAATTTAAAATCTGTCGGTGCTGGTTCATTCCCTTGCCCAGTCCCAATGCTAAACTCCTCGCAATCTTGATAAATTCCTACATCATCCTGAACCGTAACGCAAACTTCATATATCCCATCCACTGGAAAAGTAATTCCATCAAAATCATAATCATCAATAGCCGTTGTATGGCTTTCTGGTGGAAAAACAACATCACTTACATTCACACCACTGAATGCAAAGGTAAAATTTGCAGAACCCGTAATACTAAACCAATCAACATTCGCCAAAAAATACATATAGCCATTTATCTCATGTCCACCAAATACGCTGACACTTACATCCGGAATACTTCCATCAATAATAACAGTATGCGTACAAACATATGCATTGTCAACCATCAGATCAAAATAGAATATATCATTATTGTTAGCGTATTCAGCAAAGGTAAAATTATGCGGCCCTGGGCCATTTAGTAATCCATACGATACATTCGATGGACCTGACACATCCCAAAGGTATGAACTCGCTCCACTGGGTACAATCCCCGTCAGTTGAATTGTTTGTCCGGCTGCTGCGAATAAGGGGCCGCTGATTAGGCATCCTTGTTCGTCGTCGCCACATAGCGCAACTACGACCTGTTGATAAGAATTTACGGCACCACTTTGATCGATGATGGTTAGTGTGACTGGATATGAACCTGATTGATTGAAGGTGTGATCGGGATGTTCTTCATAAGAATAGGCACCATCGCCGAAGTCCCATTCATAACTAGATATGTTTCCGAGGCTTTGATTTGTAAAGCTTAGGTCGCAGCCGTCGAAGCCGTATTCGTAGGAGAATAGGGGGTCTAGGCAGTTAGCGATTTCGCAGTTTAGGACTTCTACACAGATGCCTGCACGACAGTTATTGATGTCTGTTACAGTAACACAATAGGAACCTGGAGCAAGATTAAATATATTTTGATTATTTACATTTTGATTGTTAATACTGAGACCTTCCCAATCATAATAGTAATCGGCCGCACCTCCCACCACGTTAAGTGAAATAGCACCATCGTTACTAGATATTGAAGTTGCATGGGTAATTGTATAGGTTAGATCATCTCCGAACAAGTTAGATTGAATGAAAAACAGTAAAAAAGCAACCTTTATGTAATCATATTTTTGGTTGAACATAATATTTGTTTTTTGAACAAAATTTAAACTTCGAATTGTTTCCTTAATTTTTCTCTAATACTTTCATGTCAAAATCATATCTTTTAATATTTCTACTTTCGTTTAAATTCGTATAGCTTTTATTTAATAACATTTTGAGGTTCTTCTTTTTACAAGTTGACAACTCAATTCTACCGATTTCTGAATTAATCAGATATTTTCTTATTAAATCTTCATAACTAATTGATGTATTCGAAAATAATATTAGGCTGATTAAGCGTAATTGCATTCCAGGAAGTTCGCAATCATCTAATAAAGGTGATTCTAACACGAGAGGAATAACTTCATTTACTCTTGATGGAATAGAGTCTATTCGAAAAATATGATAAAATGGATATACTTTCAACCGATTATATACACCAGATTCGAAAATAGTCCCAACTGGAACAGCAATATTATGTAGTAAAAAAACAAGTGCATCATCTGAAGGAATTTTGTATATTATTTTTGCAAATTCTAAACTCGTGTAATTGGTTAATTCTTTTTCGTTAACCAAATAATTAATCATTAATTCTAAACAACTATCCTTCTGAGTCTTTATATTTTTAGTCAAAATTTTCGCTTTATTCAATAAACTCTTTTCCTCAGATTTTAATGTTTCCCAATTATCCCCAATCAACGGAGGCCTAGCTATAGGAATAGTATCATTTTGAGAGAATAAGCTCCCCATAAAACAAATTAATAATAAAGGGAAAATCAAAAAAAATTTTATTTTTTTTGCCATTTTAGTTAGATTCCAACGCATTTAGAATAGGTGTTTCTGACGAAAATACATTAAAATAAATAATATTTCCATCTGTAAAAGGTGAAGATACATCATTAATAATATCTATAGATAATTCATTATTTAGCAAAAGACTCCACTCTCCACTCGAACTCGATGCAGAAGTAACCAGAATAAAATTTTGATATAAATACCAAGTGTTACCTGATAAAATAAGTTCATAACCATGACTAGACGCACTAGGCATTAAAGCTATATCTATAATCCCCTTACCACTGCCTACAGTTCTTCTAGGGTAGCTATACGATATTTGTGAATTTACAACTTCAAATGTATGGTTACTTTTTGCATATTGGTCATCACTTGGCAAGAGATTAGGCCTTAACGCCTCTTTGATTGTAATATCAATACGCCAAGGTATATTTTCTGAGCATCGTGTCCCAATTACTTGATCTAAATCTCCATCAAAAGGATCAATACTATAATCAAATTCAAGTCGTACAAACTCCATAAAAAGCGATTCATATATCATATAAGCTCTAGGCAAATTTATTACATTTGGATATGAGGGAGTATCAAACGAAAAAAAATTGGGACTATTTACTGATAATCTAACATCTTCATCATCATTGGCATTCCCAGCATCATTATTGCAATTCTCTAAATTCAAAGGCCAAGGTTCTTCATCAGCATCCCCTATATTAGATGAACCTAAAGAATAATTATAACTATAAGACTTCCTTGACCTTCCCACATCTATATTGATGTCAAATTCATCAAACATTAATATCTCTTCTTCAGTAACTAAAGTTGGTTTTAATGCAAATTCAAATAGTATTCTTCCTCCCATATCTCTATCAGGTTCCTCATCTTCAGATTCAAAAGGGCCGAATCCAAATTGAGAATTATCAAGAGCTCGATTAGACAGAATATGGTTTTGCATATTATAACCATCAAATTGCAGTTGGGTCCATACTTCTGGATTATTTGGAAGTCCATTTGGGACATAAGTTAAAAAATCATCATTTCCTCTTGTCTTATAAACAATTTCTTTTTCCACCCAAAAAGCAGTTGCTTTAGCAATATCTTCTATTATACCGTCATAAAGTAGTTCAAACCTTATATCTCTTAAGAAGATACTTTCTTCTAACGCTTCAACATAGATAGTTTTATTTAATTCATTAACCGAAAAACTAATTTCATCATTTAATAGTGAAAGATTAGAACCTGGTATTTTCAACGGGCTAGTCCATAGGGAAACATTTCCTATAACTCTAAGTGTTACTAAGCCTGTAATACTTGGATTATTTTTTTTAATTATTAACTTCATTAAATCAATCTCGTTCCTACCCCCAGTTGTCGCAACCACTCCATTTGAATCATTACTGTCTATTACAAGATCCCCATCTGTATCATTTTTATTTGCAATAGTTACCGCCCCTATTATTAATTTATCTAGAACGGGTAAACCATTAGAACTTCCTAAAAATGATGTATTTGAACTCCAATCGTATAAGCCGTTGTAGATTTCTAATTCTACGTTTTCCGAAAGGCATTGAAAATTTGGTGTAAGTTGTCCTTGTGCATCAAACCCTAATAGAATGAAACTAATAATAAATCCATAACTAGTGAATAATAAAAATTTCTTCTTAATCATAAGTAAGTATTTTTTGAGTAGTTTTTCCATCACAATGACTAGTAATGTCAATCAGGGGTTGAATCTTGAATTGTATTGACAATCAGCAAATTAGATTTTTTAATCTCCTAAAATATTCACTTTTAGGTCATAATTCCTTGATAATCAAGATTGACTTCAACCCCCTGATTTGCATTAGTATTATATTTTATACAAATGAGCAAGTGCAGTTAAAGAACACCAGCCACCTCAGTAGTTCCAAATCTAAGCATTAGAAAAACATCAAAAGAACCCAAAAACCAAATTAGTCAGACTCCTAAAACAAACAAACAAACAAACAAACAAACAAACCCATTCTCCCTCTCAAATCAAACAAAAAAACTACACTTACGTCAGGTTTCTAAAACTCAAGCCATTTAACATTATTTACACTTTTTTCCCAAAAAAGCCTATTACATCATCAAAACGCTACTTTGTACAAGTCAATCATGCAATCTTATTTAAAAGAAAGGTCGGAATGAAAAACAAAAAATATTCAATAAGAATCAAGCTACTCATCACCTCTGTCCAACACACAAACAGTCCAAAATCCTATTCCTGCCCAGCAGTAATAAGCTCACATATATACCCGAATGGCTACACTATGGAAGAAAAAAAAGAAATACTAAAATAATTTGTAAAAAGAAAAAGGAAGTCTTTAAAACTAACCCAGAAAGAAATGGCAGCAAAAGCTGGGCTTGGGATAAGGTTTGTAAGAGAATTGGTATGATTAATACTGGCCGTGTTTTCCCAGTTTCAGTTCCAAGTCTTGGATTCAAGTCTGCTAATCAAAGCTCAAATTACTTATAATTCATCTTCTAATCTTTCAAATTCTTTCAAGATATTCATCGAATTTCTACTTACTGTCTTTGACTCTATCGCTAACTGCTCTTCAAGTAATTTTCTCTAAACTAACTCAGCTCAGCAGTCACTGGCTTCGCGAAGTACTTACTGATCCTTACGCATCACAACAAGTTACCGAAACAACGTAACATCCCCCTGAACCAAAACCTTAAACCCATCAATAAACTCCACCTCTGCCCAATACACAAACACTCCAGAGTTCAACTCCTTACCTCTAAAGCGGCCATTCCAACCTTCTTCCAACTCATTCGGTAAAAAATTTGTTGCTTCAAAAACAACTTCTCCCCAACGGCTATAGACTTGGAAACTCGTCACTTTCTTCACCTGATCTCCTCCAAATACGGTCAACCAATCATTCAAATTATCGCCATTCGGACTAAAGGCATTTGGTATATAAACATCCCGATTCTTCAACACCTGAATTAAAATTTCATCCTCAGCAACACAGCCATCCGCATCAACAATGTATACCGAATAAG
The DNA here is from genome assembly GCA_937921775.1 of uncultured Saprospiraceae bacterium. Classification (GTDB taxonomy): domain Bacteria; phylum Bacteroidota; class Bacteroidia; order Chitinophagales; family Saprospiraceae; genus CALGLS01. Next base: position 43,755 of record CAKZUK010000048.1, on the reverse strand, counting down.
TCGACACATCAGATGGCATCACTTCTTGCAAAGCACAATTCTCGCAAGTCAAGGAATCAAAACCAGACCAAATAATCGTATCTAAAATGGAGGAAGAAATACTCGTTATCGCAACAATATTAGTCGACTCTCCTAAATTGATACTTTGATTTTCACCCAAGTCTACCGTCAATTCATCTGGCGTACCAATGCTAACCGTTGTTTCTGAAGCGCAGCCATTGGCATCTTCAACTTCTATTTCATAAACACCCGATTCAAGGAATGGGAAAAAATCAAGATTATCAAATTCAGAACCTGCCAAGGAATAAGAGTAGGGTAAAGCTCCTCCTGTTGTTGAAGTAACTTCTATCAAACCATCGCTATTTCCAAAACAAGTAACATCGCTTGCCGCAACTTCCATCACTACTGGTGGTGGACTCGACAGCATCACCGAATCAAAAGAGATACACCCCGATGCATCAGTCACTGTTACATATTGCACGGAAGCACCAATCCCTTCAATTTCGTCCTCCGTACTTCCATTTGACCATTCGTAGCTAAAGGGAGCAATTCCACCACTCACAATAAACACTCCCGCAGATCCATCTATCGCATCACTACAAGTCAAAGCATAACCATTGTAATCGGACAGCACTTCTATATCTACTGCTGCTGGTTCTGTCTGGTCTATTGTGGTGTTTAACACAAGTTCAAATCCATTGTTCGACGTAATGCTTATCGTATAGTTGCCTGCTGGCAAACCATTTATAATTTCATCGAGATCAGCTTCATCTATAGTCCCCGATCCCAAAGGCAATGTGCCAGTCCCCTCCCACTGATATTCATAAGGTGCTTGTCCCAAATCAACCGTCAATGCCATTGATCCTTCCACTTCTCCACATGGTATTGTACTACCAACTACGGAGGCTTCTATCGAACAACTATCGATCGGCAACAAACTCGTATTGGTAATCACCAAACTATCACAGCCAAACTGATTGATCAACAAAACAGAAGAAGTTCCTACATCATTCGGATCACAACTTGATGCAAATACATTTACGATATCCGATTGCAACAGACTTGTCGTTTCAGTCACAATACTATCACAGCCAAACTGGTTGACATAGCTAAACATCTCTACCCCTACATCATCTGGATCACAAGTCGTCAAAGCGACATCGGTCATATCACTATCCGGCGAAAACAGGGTTGTGGTAATCACCAAACTATCACAACCCGCTTCATTTACTAACAAGTTTTCAACAACTCCAACATCATCTGGATTACAGGATGTCAAATCTATATTCACCACATCACTTTCTAACAAGCTAGTAGTGGTAATCACTAAACTATCGCAACCGTCTTCATTCGTCAATAGAGCCTGAGCAACGCCTACCTCATTCGGATCACAGGACTCAGCTGTTAGATTCGTAATATCGCTTTCCAGCAAAACAACTTCAGTAATCACCAAACTATCACAACCTCCCTGATTGGTCAACAAATTGCTAAACACCCCGACTTCATTCGGATCACAGGAACTATCCATCAGCTCAGTCGTGTCGCTAAGTATTAAGTCCGTCGTTTCAATGACAATTGAATCACAGCCAAATTGGTTAACAAAATTATTCGTAACAATCCCAACATCCGCAGGATCGCAACTTGTCAAGGGAATATTAGTGGTATCACTTTCTGAAAAAGTAATCGTTGTGATCACCAAACTATCGCAACCATCCACATTTTGTAACAAGCTTTCAAACACACCAACATCATTCGTATCACAAGACGTACCAAGGACATCCGTTGTATCACTCAACAAGAAAATCGTTGTTTCGATGACAATCGAATCACAACCAGCTTGATTGACAAACATATTCGTCACTATACCAACATCGTTTGGATCACAAGTCGTCAAAGGAATGTTAGTGATATCACTCTCAGAAAAAATCGTAGTTGTTATAACCAAACTATCACAACCAAATTGATTGATCAAGGTTTCGTTAACCACTCCAACATCATTCATATCACAAGAGCTAGTCATCAATTCTGTTAAATCGCTTTCCAGCAAAGTCGTTGTCTCTATCACAAATGAATCACAACCCAACTGATTCACAAAGGCAGTAGTGATTATGCCCACATCATTGGGATCGCAACTCGTGAGTGGCACATTGGTCGTATCACTTTCTGAATAAGTCGTGGTAGTAACGACCAAACTATCACAGCCTTGGAAAGTCATCAACAATTCGTTATTCACTCCTACATCGTTTAGGTCGCAAGAAGTCGTCGCCAATTCTGTGGTCACCGCTGGAAATAAAGTCGTTGTCGTAATGACGATACTATCGCAACCGAGTTGATTGACAAAGGCATCTATTGAAACACCAACTTCATTTATATCACAACTGGTGGCAGTCATATTTGTGGTATCGCTATCCGAGAATGTAATGGTCGTAATGACCAAACTATCGCAGCCCTGATAAGTCATCAAAACTTCGGTACTTACTCCTACCTGGGTGACATCACAAGAGGTTCCAAAAATATCGGTTGTTTCACTATCCAATAAATTGGTGGTACTGATGACGATACTATCACAGCCTATTTCATTTACAAGCGTTTCCATAGATACACCAACCTCGTTCGGATCACAACTATATAAGGTCAATGCTGTGGTGTCACTTTCTGAAAATGTAACCGTCGTTATAATTAAACTATCGCAACCGTTTTGATTGGACAATAAATCCGTAAAGATACCTACCTCATTCATATCGCAAGAGCTGTCCGTCAAGTTGGTGGTATCTCCTAAAAGTAATGTCGTAGTTGTAATCACCAAACTATCGCAACCAAACTGATTCGCAAACAAATCAGTTATCATGCCTACCTCTGTTGGATCACAGCTTGTCAGTGGCACGTTGGTCGTATCACCAGAAACCAAAACTGTATTGGTAATCACCAAGCTATCACAATCATTCTGATTTGTCAGTAATTCAAAACTAAGACCAACTTCATTCGGATCACAGCTTGTCGCAATTACATCTGTTGTATCACTCCCTAGTAAAGTCGTAGTCGCAATAACCAAACTATCACAGCCCAATTGATTCACAAAAAAGGAGGTATCGATACCAACTTCACTTGGATCACAATCCGTAAAAAAGACATTCATCACATCACTTGAAGAAAATATCGTGGTCGTCGTTACCACAGAATCACAACCTTGAAAAGTTGTCAATATTTCTGTTTCAATACCAACATTATCTGGATCACAGGATGAGTTACTTATATCTGTACTTTGACTTGGCAGTAAATTCGTTGTTGTAATGACTAAAGAATCGCAACCTTGAAAAGTGCTTAGTGTCTCATCAGTTACACCCACATCATCTGGATCGCAAGAATAGGCATCCACATTGGTGGTTTGACTTGGTAGTAGTTCAGTTGTGGTTATTACCAAAGAATCACAGCCTTGGTAAGTAGATAGCATTTCGTTTGCAACACCTACATCATCTGGATCACAAGAATAAGCGCTTACATTTGTAGTTTGACTGATTAATAATTCGGTATCTGTGATGACCAAAGAATCACAACCTTGAAAAGTCATTAACAATTCTTGTGTTTCACCTACATCATTGGGATCGCAAGAGTAAGCCGTTAAATTAGTAGTTTGCTCTGGCAATAAAACAGTCGTTGTAATCACCAATGAATCACAGCCCTGAAAGGTCATCAATAATTCATTGCCAACGCCAACATCATCTGGATCACAAGAGAAAGCGGTAACATTCGTGGTTTGATCTGGGAGTAATGAAGTGGTGGTTACGACCAAAGAATCACAAGCTTGAAAAGTCATGAGCAATTGATTGGAAACACCTACATCACTAGGATCACAAGAATAAGCGGCAACATTTGTAGTCGCCGATGGCAGTAGCTCTGTTGTAGTAATGACTAAGGAATCACAGCCTTGATAGGTCATGAGCAATTCGTTAACCACTCCTATCTCATTCGGATCGCAAGAATAATCTGTCAAATTTGTAGTCGCTGATGGCAGCAACTCCGTTGTAGTAATCACCACAGAATCACAACCTTGATAAGTCATAAATAACTCATTAGCCACACCTACTTCATTCGGATCACAGGAGTAAGCGGTCAAGTTTGTAGTCGTTGATGGCAGCAACTCTGTTGTAGTAATCACCACAGAATCACAACCTTGATAAGTCATGAGTAACTCATTAGCCACACCTACTTCATTCGGATCGCAGGAGTAAGCGGTCAAGTTTGTAGTGACTGACAACAGCAATTCGGTTGTAGTAATTACCAAAGAATCACAATCATCTTCATTCATTAGAAGCACACTAGTGCTACCTATTTCATTGGGATCACAAGAGTAAGCGGTCAGGTTTGTGGTATCTCCTTCGACTAAGGTGGTCGTGGTAATCACCAAACTATCACAGCCTTGCCAAGTCAGTAAAAAATCCAGGATGACTCCCACTTCATTTGGATTACAAGAAGTTGCGGTCAGATTAGTTTCCTGACTAGGAATAAGATAAATCGATTCAATCAATAATGAATCACAGCCCTGATAACCGGTGAGCAAGCTTTCGTTCTCACCCACTTCATTGGGGTCACAACTTGGAATGTATACATAAGTGGTATCTGCGGAACCGATCGTTACATTAATGCAAGCGGGGAGAGAACCTTCGCAAGCATTAAAAACCTGCACACAAACATCGCCACCAAGTGATCCAGTCCAGTCTATTGTAATATCCGGTGTATTTTGTCCAACTAAAATAGTAGCATCGGCGGGGATGGTCCATTCAAAAACATCTACGTTTGGATCTCCTTGTTGTGCAAAATAGTTTTGAAAATTATCGCCACAGATTACTTCTAAGCCATCCAGGATTGGAGGATCAGGTTCGGACTGCGTATCAATTAGCAAACAATCGGATTCACTAATACCACATTGGTTGATTACCTCGACACAAACTTCTCCAACGAATGGACTGTTCCATTGAATGGTCACCACTTCTGTTCCCTGCCCTCCAATCACTTCTCCACCGACGGGATCGTACCAAACAATATTCGTATAAGCAGGATTCGCATTAATTTCATAAAAAGACAGATCACCAAAACAAATTAATTGGGGACCGTCTACTGTTGGAAATGGTGGTATTGCATTATTTTCTAAAACCACTACAGATTCCATATCTGTACAAATCACTCCATCTACGGTATTGGAAACTGTAAGGGTATAGGTCCCTGCTTGGCAGACAACTGGATTCAGCGTATTGGCGCCACTTTGAATAGCACCACCGCCAGAGGCCGTCCAGAGATAAGTAACGTCCGGTCCCATTGTAGAAAGTGAGCCATTGAGTGTTACACAAGAGTTGGGATCATTACAATCAATCATGGTAGGATCAGCCACTATTGCGTTGGCAGGAATTACAAGTAAGTCCGTGATTACAATACTGTCGCAACCGTTGTAAGCCGTTAGCAAATCCATGTATGCCCCTGAAGTTGTTTGATTGGCACCGCCAGCGAAATAGGAATCGCCTTCACAAATTACCACTGCTACAGAGTCTAGTGCACCCGAAGGATAAAATCCTCCTCCGGTGCAAACATATTGTTCATTATTAGCTCCACCTGTGGAAGAACTAAATCCACAATAAGCCGAATTAGATCCACCAAAGCAATTGTTGATGATATCATAGGTACCAGACAATTCAAGATTGCCATCAAAATAAACTTCGTAAAAATTAGTGGCCGGGTCCCAAGTAAAGGTTACCTCGTATTCTTGTCCATTTTCAATATTTCCTAAAGTATTTGGTCCTGAAATGGGTGCTCCCATGTTTCCGTTGACGTTGACAGCCACGTGATCTTGTGCGGGATCGCCTTGGCTACCGTTTTGATAGGTATCAAATTCGATGATGAATGAATTGGTCATCGTTGGTCCTGCTCCGATAAACTCTCCACCTTGGCCACACGAACCGGATCCTGCTCCATTATTTTGGTAGATCATGCAGATTCCATCTGCACCAGATTCATTGGTCCCGAAATACATGGTCACTGTGTTTGTAAAAGGCTGTGAAAAGTCGACAAGGTCTGGTGCCCAAGCACAACCTAGTTGTGAATTTTGAGCAGCAGTCAATTGGATACAACCGGCTGCATTGTAAGAAGCAGTTCCATTCAAAGTATAAATAGGTGGAGTAATCGGGCCATCCGAAACACGGATTTGAAAATTACCGTTTGCTCCAGTTTCTGGCCACAATCGAAGGTAATAAGTTTGCCCCGGATTCAGTCCTGTCAGATTGGTAATGGGCATGAGACTATTGTTACACAAATCATCTTCAAGACAAGCAATCTGACTGAGCTCTGAGCAAGAGGGACCTTCGTATATCGCTATTGCTGCATTCGTCATTGTTCCGGCAAGGGTAACAATGTATAAGTTTCCTGATCCGTTAGCAACTACCTCAAACCAAAAATCTGGTCCGGGCTGATTGATTCCGCAACCTGGAGCAGGTACACCGGAGTTACCATTACCAGAGTTGGTGAAAGTTTGAAAGTTTGTCATGTTCCCCGGAATGCTCGTAGCCGTGCACGGTGTGTTACCTGCAAATAACTCATTGCTTGTCAGCAAAAATAGGATTCCTAATAGAAGAAAGGTGTGTAAAGTGTTCTTCATGGCTAATTGTTCAATAGTTTGCGTCAGGGGAAATGCGGGAGAATATATAAAGTAATGGTTTAGTTGCTGTATCAATTTTGAATTTTAAAACAAAAGAGACGCTAGCCTATTTAGCTTGACATGTAAGTTTCCTGACTATTTAAAATACGAAAAATTGGTGTAAAAATCTTCCGGAAGGGTGTTTTTTCATTGGTTTACTTCGAAAAGATTTCATATTATTATTCCTAAAGATAACGATCTACCAGTAAAAGGGTAATTTGCTTAGCATTTATATTTAAAATGTCTTGTATTTTATTTTTTATTCATTCTCATTTTAAGGTACTTTGTAGCCTAAACTAATATTCTATATGAAAAAGATTTCACTACTTCTCAGTCTGACTCTAATAGCACTTAGCGTAATTGCCCAATCGGTGCAATCTCCAAATAAGAATTTTACGCTAAACTTCAATGTTCAAAATGGCGTTCCTACTTATCAATTGATTTACAAAAACAAAGTCATCATAAAGCCTAGTACAATGGGTTTTGAGCTAAAGGACGAGGAAGACTTCCTTAAAGGTTTTACTATTCTCGATATCGAGCAAAGTACATTTGATGAAACCTGGCAACCAGTCTGGGGAGAAGTAAAAGAGATCCGCAATCATTATAATGAAATGGCGGTTACGTTATCGCAAGAAGAATCAGCACGAAAAATGCTTATTCGCTTTCGAGTGTTTGACGATGGCCTCGGATTTCGATATGAATTTCCAGAACAGCAAAAGCTAACTTACTTTATTATAAAAGAAGAGCGCACACAATTTGCGATGGTCGGTAACCATACCGCCTATTGGATTCCGGGTGATCACGATACGCAAGAATATGACTACACTACTTCTAGACTTTTAGAGATTAAAAATTTGATGGACAAGGCCATTACGTCAAACGCATCTCAATCTCCAATTCGTGGCGCTGCGGTACAAACTTCCTTGATGATGAAAACAGATAAGGGATTGTACATCAATTTGCACGAAGCTGCTTTGGTAGAATATCCCTGTATGCATCTTCAGCTGGATGATACAGGTCTGACTTTTCAATCGGTACTCACTCCTGATGCGCAAGGCAACAAAGGACATATGCAAGCTCCACGTCATACCCCTTGGCGTACCGTGATTGCAAGTGACAAGGCTGCTGATATTTTAATGTCTCACCTCACACTCAATCTGAACGAACCTTGTGCAATTGAAGACCCTTCATGGATTAAGCCAGTAAAATACATTGGTGTTTGGTGGGAGATGATAACGGGTAAAAGTTCTTGGGCATACACGGAAGATGTACCTTCTGTTCAATTGGGTAAAACCGATTTTTCAAAAACAAAAAGAAGTGAACGACATGCTGCCAACACGGAGCATGTTAAAGAATACATTGACTTTGCGAGCAAACATGGCTTTGATGCGGTCTTGGTAGAAGGTTGGAATGAAGGCTGGGAAGATTGGTTTGGTAAATCAAAAGATTATGTTTTTGATTTTTTGACACCCTACCCTGATTTTAATGTAGTGGAATTGCGAGATTATGCAAAAAGCAAAAATGTGCAATTGATGATGCACCACGAAACTTCTGGTTCTGCTCGAAACTATGAACGACATATTGACAAAGCTTATCAGTTTATGGTTGACAATAATTATACTTCCGTAAAAAGTGGCTACGTTGGTGATATTATCCCTCGTGGGGAAAAGCATTATGGACAGTGGATGGTAAATCACTACATGTATTGTGTAAAAAAAGCAGCGGAGTATAAGATCATGGTGAATGCCCACGAAGCGGTTCGTCCAACTGGTCTTTGTCGCACCTACCCTAACCTCATTGGTAATGAATCTGCAAGAGGTACAGAGTTTGAAGCTTTTGGTGGTAGTAATCCAGATCATACTACTATCCTTCCATTTACTCGCCTGATTGGCGGTCCGATGGACTACACACCGGGTGTTTTTGAAATGGATATGCTAACTCGAAATCCGAAGAATGATTCAAAGGTTAGAAGTACATTAGCTCGCCAGTTGGCTTTGTATGTAACCATGTATAGTCCGCTTCAGATGGCCGCTGATTTTCCAGAAACGTACAATAAACATTTAGATGCTTTTCAATTTATAAAAGATGTGGCACTTGATTGGGATGAGACTTTGGTATTGGAAGCGGAGCCTGGTGATTTCATTACTTATGCTCGTAAGGAAAAAGGGGCTGACAATTGGTTTGTAGGTCGAACCAATGACGAAGAAGCTCGTACTTCAAAAATAAAATTGGATTTTTTGGATGCTAAGAAAACCTATATTGCTACCATTTATAGAGACCAAAAAGATGCGCATCATAAGACGAATCCTAAGGCTTATGAGATTGAGCAAAGAGATGTTAAAAAGGGAGACGACTTGAGTGTTTTTTGTGCGCCGGGTGGTGGCTATGCGATTAGTATCATTCCGAAGTAAATATTTAAACTGGAAGACGGAACAGACCGACCGAGAATGCAGTTACCTGAAATTTAGCTGCATCACTATTAGTATTGTTTTTAAATGTAAAACCGTAAAATGATAAAGTCAAAATATAAAAGTTGCCGAATGCCGTGATAAATAAGGTGTATTCACATTCGCGGATAAACTTTTATATTTTACATTCAAGCCCTATTACGAAGGCCAAAATCAATTGCTGGCCGACCTGTGAACTTCGGTCTTTCTAGGGTGACCGCAATATATTCAAACTCAATTTCAAGCTCCATTCTAACAGAATTCATTGAATCCTGCTTGACGACTCGACAGACTTGAAATTGAGTTTGGGCTTGAGTTTAAAAAAACGCTAGCTATCGTCCAGTCTTTCCCTCTTCCGTTTACTCTCCATAGTTTCCAATAGCCAATTCCAACTTCTTCTTAATTCGCTTTCGCAACATCTTTGGCTTCACCACCGTAATCGATTCCCCAAAACCCAAAATCAATCGTTCCAACTCAAAGTTGTGATGCACCTTCAAGCCAATCAGGATTGAGCCATTCGGATAGGTTTCTTTATGCACCTGCGAGGAATGAAAAGGCTTAGTCAATACATATGGTGCATTCGTTCGGTTTACAATCAACTCCGTCTCAACAATTCGAAAATTGCTAATCACCGAAACGCCATACGTATTTTTATAATACTCATCTGCATCAAAATTTTCTTGTTTGTATTCTAAAGACAGGTCGAAACCAATATTTATCAAACGGTCTAGAGCCAAGGTCAAGATGGAATCGTTGCCTTCTTTTCGTCCCACCAAAAACCAACGATTATTAAACTCTTTTAAGATATAGGGATGAAAAGGAAAGGTAGAAGGATGTCGTGCGCTAAAAGATTGATACGTTAACTCCAACACCAATCTTTTAATAATTGCCTGATATAAAGCATCCAGATGTTCTAGCCCTTTCAAATTTTCATTTTTCTCGAAGTGGATGACGGACGGTTGATTTGTTTTTTCTGTATAGATCTTATCTTCCAAACGATTGATGATTCCACCTAATTCTGAAAAGAGAGAAAACTCTTTGAATTGCTTCAACATTTCTACTGCTTCTGAAAGCACCGTCATATCTACATCTGTCAAGGGGATGTCGGTGATACTGTAGTGTTCTTCCTCGTACTTATAATATTTTTTTTCGTAGACGATGATGGGCGCATTATACCCCAATTTGTCGCTGCGCATCATTTGTATATCGAGCTGAATGGTTCGCTTACTTACGTTGACGTCTTTGCCTTCGTATTCGTAGAGCGCGTCGGAGCAGGCTTCGATGATCTCGTCTAATGTCCACTTCCTATAGCGGTTCTGGAGGCATTTGTCTATTGTTCTGTAGCGGATTAGGGCGTTTTTATTTAGTGCCATGGATCTGGATGTTGGTTGCTGAATGCAAGATGCTGGTTGCAACTAGTATCCTGCATCCAGATTTTTTACAAAAATAAAAAATAATTTACAACTACGCAAGATAACTGCGCAGTAGAGTCTCAACTTTGAGGTATCAAACCAATTAGTAAGAATAAATAAAATATTTTCATCATGAAGGTTACAGGAAAAACAATCATCGAATTAGGGTACCGACAAGGAAAATGGTTCAAGGAAGCCATCCAATTTGCGAATGCGAATGAATTGGCTGGTGATGACTTGAATACCTATTTGCAAACCGTTTGCCCTCCTCCAACTATAGAGCCTTTATCTACAGCTATGGAATATCATAAAAACATTCGCGCAGAATCAGAGGCAGAAGAGGAAAACATAAAAAGTGTTTTTGCAACAATGAACGAAGTAATGAAAACTCCAACTGTTGTGAACGGAGCGGTGATGCCTGATGCTTGCCCTACTGGAGGGAAAGGTCAAATTCCTGTGGGTGGTGTAGTTGCTACCAAAAATGCCATTCATCCTTCGATGCATTCAGCCGATGTTTGTTGTTCGGTTATGATGACCAATTTTGGGAAGCTGTCTCCTAAAGCAGTTTTAGATGCAGCGCATTCTATTACTCATTTTGGCGGTGGAGGTCGTGAAGATCTTTTTGACTTTCCAAAGGAATTAGAAGAGCAGATTATGGGCAACTACTTTTTGAAAAGCCAAAAAAGTATGAACCTTGCGAAAACTCATTTGGGAACGCAGGGTGATGGCAACCATTTTTTGTATGTCGGTACTTCTCGTGAAACGGGCGATACCATCATGGTGACTCATCACGGATCAAGAGGATTTGGAGCCAACTTATTCAAAAATGGAATGAAAGTGGCCGAGCGTTTCCGCAAGGAAATCTCACCAAACACTTTGCATAAAAATGCCTGGATCCCTTACGACACCGTAGAAGGAATCAACTATTGGGATGCCTTGCAAATCACCAGAGAATGGACCAAGTTGAACCATACTGTTTTGCATCAAGCAACTGTTGAAAAATTGAAAGGTGAAGTTGTTCAGCGCTTTTGGAATGAACATAACTTTGTTTTCAAAGAGGAGGATATTTTTTATCATGCAAAAGGTGCGACACCATTGCGCGATGCTTTTGTTCCTGACTCTGTTGATGGATTGCGCTTAATTCCCTTGAACATGAGTGAACCAGTTTTGATTGTAAAAGGAAATGAAACGACGAACAATCTTGGCTTTGCGCCACACGGTGCGGGAAGAGACATCAGTCGTTCACAACACAAGCGTAACAAAGCAGGTAAAACGGTGGAAGAAATTTTCACAGAGGAAACTGCTGGTTTGGATATTCGTTTTTATTCTGGCAATGTTGACATTTCGGAGTTGCCCTCGGCTTATAAAAATGCAGCTAACGTACAAGCTCAGATGAAAGAATTTGACTTGGGAGAAGTCGTAGATGAGGTGATGCCTTACGGTTGTATTATGGCTGGCGATTGGATGACGGAAGCGCCTTGGATGAAGAAACGTGCGGCGAAAATTGCAGCAAGAAATGCGGCAGTAATTAAATGACGCTTGACACAAGTACTCAGGCTCAAGCTTTGAATTTGATTGACAATCCAGAAGTCGCGGATGAAGTGTATGATGCGAAATGGGCAATGAATACTGCTGGCGTGACGCAGCTTTTGCTTGATTAAACCTAAGATAGTATCACAATAAAAAGAAGGATAAAAGCAACAGACTATTAATTTTAGTCTGTTGCTTTTTCATTGAGATTAGCGTTTAAGGCCATTGAAATTCATCATCATTCTTGAATGGGACACCAATGCTCACTTCTGTTATTTCTCCATAAGATTCATGTAAAGAAATATAGTAGTCCTCATTAAAACAAATGGAGAAAAAAGGATACTTTTCATGTTCCCAATCTTTTATATTTTGACTTAGGAATTCTTTTTTCACAGCATCTATCTTTTTTCCCAATAGTTTTTTCCCATTTATTTCTAATGCTAAATTGGAACTTTCTATATACCCCAATCTATAAGCTTCATCTGCGTAAAAGCTTAATCGCATTTTCTTATCATTGAAGGTCCAAATTTCCTTATTGTCGTCATCTTCGTCAATACTTACTTCATTTGGTTTTCCAAACAAAGATTCGACTTCCTCTTTATTCATTCCAAATTTAACTGGGCCAATGCCTATTCCTGGTTTAACTTCCATTTTTGTATATTATTATATGCTTATTTCTGGTCTCTACATTTCTTAAAAGTATTAAATGAGTAGAGAGTTGTTTGTTTTTTAATTTCAAAAAACAAAGGTAGCTATAATTAAGCTCTCAAATATTACTTATTCACAAGGCCCTTCACCTGAAGAATATTATTTTTGCTAAGGCTAAGTACTCTGTAACCTAAAATTAATTACTTCTTTTTCTTCTTAGCACTAGCTTTCGCCAAAGGATTAAATGTCACACATAAACCTATCCAATAAGCCAAATCTTCATCCAGATCATAGCCATCTGGTGTCACAAAAACATAGCCACGCATAGGCCTCCCCGTAAAATCCATTGGATGGCAGCCCATACGTTTCATCGCATCTTCAGAAGCAGCCTCCCCTATTCTTGCCATCAGCAAATCGGTTTCTTTCTTTTTATCCCAGTGTACGCCGCAGCACATTTTATTGTCTACCATAAAACACAATCCTCCAAACATCTTTTTTTCTTCGAAAGAAGTATTGCTATCGTGGAAAGCTTGTCGGATCCGGTCGGCAATTAATTCGTCGTAAGGCATCTCATTATTATTTTTTAACGGAGTCAAAGATTATGAACTCAATGATCGAAAATATTAAATCCCTTCACTAATTTTTTAGTGCAGTAATCTTGCTCGTTTTTTTAGTAAAAATTGTCGTTCCGATTCATTCATCACTAATTCCAATGCTTTGTTTATACATTCAATTGCTTTTTTAAAATTTTCTTTTTTGACAAAATACTCTGCATAAGCGCCATGATAAAGATAGGTTCTTTGTGCCAACTCATCGGGATTAATCGCTTTCAATACTTGTAGTGCTGCATCTGGATCATTTCGCTGAAGCTGCACCATCGCTATATTTAATTGAGTAAGATCAGAAGCTTGGATTTCATATAGTTTTTCATACCATTCCAAAATTTTATCCCAATCCGTTTTTTCAAAACTTGCGGCTTTAAGATGTTCCGCTGCTATCGCTGCTTCGTAATGATAGCTCGAAAAAAAATCTGTCTCAACAGCTCGCATCATAGCCCTGTTCCCCAAGGTCATCAAAGGTAAATACCAGAGGGAACGATCTTGGTTTTTCAGATCAAGCAATTCATTATTTTCATTCACTCTACTCGGCATTCGCGCACTATGAAAACACATCAGTGCAAAAAGTGCATACACTTTGGGTGGATTGGTGAGCTCATTTTTCAAAAGCATTTTGCATAAGCGAATCGCCTCTCCACAAAGTTCTTTTCGAATGAGAATATCTTTTTTGTTGGAATGAAAACCTTCGTTAAAAATTAGATAAATAATTTTCAAAACTCGATCCAATCGAGCTGGCAGTTCAATTCCGGTGGGGATGGCGAATGAGATATCTTCTTCCTGAATAGTTTTTCGTGCTCTGCTCAAACTTTTCTTAATCGTATCTTCTTTTAGCAAGAGCGCAGATGCAATTTCCTTGCTACTAAAACCAGAAATCGTTTTGAGTGCAAAGGCAATTTGATCTCGTGGATTTAAGATGGGATGACAAGCGGTGAAGATCATACGCAGTTGTGCATCTTCGATTTCAGTTTCGAGAAATAGATTATCGAGGACAGAAGGTGAAGCGCTGGTTTGGATATTTGCAATCCGTTTTTTCTCCGCATTGAACTTACGAAACAAGTCGATGGTTCGATTTTTCGCAGCCTGAGTGAGCCAAGCTTCTGGGTTGTCAGGAATTTGTTGGCGCCAAGCCTGCATGGCTTGCACAAAAGTATCTTGCACGGCATCTTCGATGGTCTCCAAATGAGCCAATCCAAAAATGCGTGTTAATATGGAAACCATTTTACCGTGTTGATGTCGGAAGAGATGATCTATTATTTTTGGCTCCATAGTTTGGTGATTTAAGTCGGAAGACTGAACAGGCTGGCCGTTAATTGCTTTTGGCTTTCGGAGTAGGATTTAAATGTAAAATGTAAAACCGCAAAATTCAAAATGTAAAAGTTGCCCGCGAAGCTGCCTTTGCCATCCCTACGGGAGGAAATCCGGCAGGCGAGGCGACATGCTACGTCAGAAAGGCGCGATTTCAGGCTACTTTTACATTTTGACTTTATCATTTTGCGGTTTTACATTTAAAAACGTTGCTAATAGCGGTGCTGCCAAATATCAAGACAACTGAATTAGCGGTCAACCTGTTCGGACTTCGGTCTTCGGTCTAAAACTATCGATCAAAAACCATAATCTCACGGATCTCCACCGTCCCTCCCAAATCATAATCAGGATAATCTTCTGCAATCTTTACCACCTCATCTATGTTGTTGGCAGCAATGGTATAGTAGCCCCCAACCAATTCTTTTACTTCAGCTCCAGCTAAATCGGTCACCGTTCTATCTGGTCCGGATACGCGTCTGACTTTATCCAGTAAAGCAGATCCACCTTTGAGGTTTCCGGTTTTTGCCATCTTTTCATTCCAGGCAAACCACTGCCCCATTCTTGCTTGCATTTGTTCTGGAGAAAGTCCCATATCTTCATAGCTCTTTCCGATAAAAATCATCATAAATTCTTTCATTGTATTTTGTTTTTTTTGTTGAAGTCGTTTATAATATGTTATAACTTCAAAGTTAATAATTTATTTTAGAGGCTAGGCGTCATTAAATAGTTTAACAGAATTACTTAGTACGAACATTTATAAAACAGACACCTTAGTTGATTGCTTTACATATTAACTGATTCATGAACTTCTACAGTCATACCATATTCCTCTTTATTATGAGGATGATCAGCCAGTATATCTTGCACCTCTGCAAGGTTAGTTCCCTGAAGAATGGAATAACCACCGACATGACTATTGCTTGGCGTTGCACTTCCATCTGAATTTACTTTTACACCTCCCATTACTGGAGATCCAAAATCAAGTACTTATACCTCATTCTTTGCTTTCCAATCCATCCAGGGCTTCATATTTGCCTGCTGTTGTTCTGGGCTTGCTTTCATCCATTGAGCCATTGCTTCTGGTGTTGAGTGGTAGAGTACGATAAATTTTTTCATTGTTATTGTTTTTTAAAAATTAGTAATTATTGATTTTCACTAACATGACGAGGCTGTATTCTGGAAGGGGGACAGAATTTCTATTTTTTTTTAAAAAAGTGATTTCCATGTGTTAGAAAGAGCTAAATAGGATCTTATTAATCTGATCCTTACAAGGTAAAACTCAACTATCTTGCTCACATTACACCTTGTACAATACGATGGATTTCACCCTTTCAGGACAATCGATAGTTGAATTATTGTAACTATGTTCTGCTCTTGTTTGAGCGATTAGGGATAGATGTAAATAGTTAATCACTTGAACAAATGGCACCATCATTGCGGATTAGAAATAGCTGCTATTCCACCTCCCCTCTTTCAGCTTCTAAATGTTACCATATCCTCTTCTTAACTAATGTCTAATCAAGTTTTATTTATACACAACTGCATTTCCATGAAAAAAAATTTACTTTCAATCACCTTCCTTTCTCTATCAATCCTAACATTGTTAACCAGTTGTTCTAAAGAAAACACAAGTCTCGATTCGATTGAGGGCTCTTGGGATATTTCTTCCTACCGACTAAATGAGCAGGAATTAATAGGCTTTGCTTATGAAGACCTTTCATTTGATTTTGGAACTTATCAAAACTCAAAAGGAGATATTGTAATCCATACTACTGCTATGGGAAGTGCTCCAGATTCTGACACAGGGATCTATATTATGGAGGACCACGATGGTATTGTTTCTATTAGAACGAATGAAGAGTCAATCAAATTTAATTATGCCATAGATGGTGGTAATCTGACACTTTTTGGAGTGGATGCAGATGGAATTAGGTATTCAATGGTAGCTAGAAGGTAAGAAATACCAATAAAGCTTGGCTAAGAATTTCAGTAGCAATTTCAGTTTTTCTTTTAGCGCGCTCTATTGGGTAAACCTCATCTTCGTTATTGACATTTTACTTTAACTGATATTTTTATTTCACTGCAACTGATATTTCATCACCACCGCAAACTATTAGCGCTCAAAAGTGTTTAATGTTTGTTCTTTCAACAAACCAACATTATCACCTATGAATATCGTTTTCAAAACAAAAGTAAAAGGTAATTACAAAGCCGTAATGGAACGCTTTGATCGCGATCTCTTTGAAGCACTGAAACCAAGTCAGGGCGAGATGGAGATTGTCGAATTCACTGGATCGAAAAAAGGAGATCGAGTGCATATTCGATTTGTAAAGCCGATAAAAGCGGAATGGATCAGCCTCATTACTGCAGATGGTGTTGACGAAAATGAAGCGTATTTTATTGACGAAGGTTCGACCCTTCCCTTTCCATTATCTTATTGGCAACACAAGCATATTGTTCAAAAGATTGACGAAACTCATTCGTTGATTGTAGATGACATCACTTTCAAGGCTGGCAATGTAGTGACGACAGCTTTGATGTATCCAGCTATATATGTGGGCTTTGCGCCGAGGGCTAAAATTTATCGATCTTATTTTGGGGCTTGAGTAAATTTATTTTCCATACTTTAGCAGAGAAACAAATCTGAATCACCACATGGAAGTAAACAATACACTCGATTCTCTCAAAGTCGAACAAACCATCGAAAAACTATCTGCTAGAATCAATGAACGGTTTCCTGGGTCTGGACTTGGAAATACTTGTGAAAACTTTCTCCAATTCACCAAAAACAGCAAAGCATCTATTGATTGGATTGCTAAGCCTAATCTACTCCTTCGTTCTGTTGCTTATATCTCCATTGCCCTTGTATTGGGATTGATTGTCTATAGTCTTACGCTAGTTGATTTTAAATTAAAATCAACTTTATCGGAAATTGTCACCGTGCTTGAAGCGTCCATTAATAACATTGTTTTTCTGGGAGCAGGTATCTTCTTTTTGTATACCTTGGAAAATCGTTGGAAAAGAATTCGAACCATTAAATTTTTAAATCAGGTCAGAGGTTTTGCTCACGTTGTTGATATGCATCAGCTTACAAAAGATCCACAACTTCTCGCGTCTGGCTCTAAGAACACAAAGAGCTCTCCGAAACGATTACTCAATAAATATGAGATGCAACGCTACCTTGACTATTGCGATGAATTTTTGTCCTTGATTGGAAAAGTAGCAGCGCTTTATTCTCAAAGTATTCCTGATGAGGTAATCTTACAATCTGCAAATGAAATTGAATCACTTTGTTCTAACATGGCGAACAAGGTTTGGCAGAAAATGAATATTTTGAGTCAGATTGACGAGACCAAAATTCCTAGCTAGTAAGATATCCCTAGTTCCTTTAATGTTTCCATATCTAATTGTCCCACAGGTAAACCTTTTTCTTTTTGAAATTTCACCAAAGCAGCTTTTAAGCCTTCGTCCATCAAATTATTGATTGGTCCTTGGTAAAACCCATCATCTCTTAGCTTGATTTTAATTTGGTTAATTAAAGAAATCATTCCTCCTCCTCTAGGCCCCGAACAAAGTACCTCCCGCCATTCCGACCAAAAACCCTTTAGCATTTTTATGTACAAAATATTTTGAAATTCATCCATCAATACTAAACGAGAACGATCTTCACCCACTAACAAGTCAACACAGATTTCATCAACAAATTCTATCATTGGCTGACGAACTACACGCTCCACTTCTACCACCTTAAATAAATCGGCCTCCCCAAAATATACCGCTAGATAATTTGCAGGTACTTCTATATAAGACAACACAACACAGTGTAATGGATTGGCTGACAAACAATTTCGACTCAACTTATTGTAATACACCCATTTTGTAGAAGCCTCTTTTACCAATACATGCTGATAAGCTTCCTTTTTAAATGTGTCCCTATAAATCGTGTCCAATTCTAGCTTCCATTCTGTATTTATAAATTTCAAAACTTTAGCTGCCTGTTCTTTATCTGCCTTGACTTCTTCCATCAATCTACAGATTGCATAGGTCTTACCTGGTTCCACCTTATTATTTAAAATAGATATCTCTTGCGCAAGGGCATTACCAATAAAAAACTGAAGAAAAATAAAAGAAAAAATTGATTTCATATTCAGAAGATAGAAATTTAGTACTTCAGGTTGCATGAATCAAATAAAAAACCGAAGCCTCCCAATCAAGGAAACTCCGGTTTTAATTTTATTATAATTTCTACTTACTAAAAGTAAAATTTAAAGCTGACTTGGGCCAATTATAATGGACATCACTTTACAATCGTAACATCTCCCTTAAACAATTCCACAAAGCCATCCTCATACTCTATCTCACACCAATAAACAAACACAGCAGGATTCATCAATTCCTCACGGAAGGTTCCATTCCAACCATGCACTTCATCATCCGGCTGAAAATTACTATTCTCAAATATCTCTTCTCCCCAACGATTGTAAATATGCAGCTCATTAATTTGCTTGACACTACGACCATTCGAGTAAACCACAAAGACATCATTGATGCCATCGCCATTTGGAGAGAAAGCATTCGGAATAAAAACATCACGATCTTTCTTTACTTCCAATCGAATTTCTGCTGTATCATCACAACCCTTATCGTTGATCACAGTTACCGTGTAAGTAGTACTAGACGTTGGGTTAGCATATGGATCCAAACAATCTGTACAGCTAAGTGAATCTCCTGGCGTCCAAATAATCGTATCAATCAACCACTCAGGAATATTCGTCGTCGCATGAAGCTGTGTCTCTTCACCCAATGAAATTGTCAGATCTGCTTCTAAAGCAACTCCTACTGGAATCACATCCGCAACAAATATTTGTTCTTCATAGGTACAACCAACTATATCTTGAACATAAACGGTCGTATAACCTGCCGGAACTGCAAACACCGTGTCTCCCAAGAAAAATTCGCCATCTAACGAATAAGCATAAGGGCCTTCACCTCCCGTTACGGATACCACGCCAAGTGTTCCAAGCTCTCCAAAACAAACTGGCGGCGTTGGATCTAAATCTAAATCAACTGGCATGTCTGGATTTTCTTCCACTTCAACAATTGCTGTTTCAGTACATCCATTAACTTGATTTGTTACCAGCAATACATAGTTGCCAGCAGCATTAACTTCAGGGCTCAATGTCGTTTCACCGTTTAGCAAACCTGATCCAGTCCACAAGTAAATATAATCAGATCCGCTTGATGATCCGTTACCGGAAAGATTGACGGTCTCTGTTATACAATCCAAAATTTCATCTACACTAGCTGCCGCTTCGGGACTTTCTGTATCCTCACCAACCGTGATACTAGTGGTGGAAACACATCCATTTGCACTGTTCGTAACGGTAAGGGTAAACACACCTGCCTGATCAATCATAGGAGTCAATGTTGTTCCTCCTGATAAAATTCCACCCGCTGGCAAAGAAGTCCAGACATATTCAAAATCACCGTTAGTTGACGAACCACTTCCATTTAGATTAAACGATTCAAGAGCACAAGTTAAGATCGGAGCTTGTGCAACAGCAGCTACTGGATCTTCGACATCTATACCAATATCAAAATTCATTTCTTCTGTACATCCATTAGTGATATTCGTCACCACTAAGTTATAAGTACCTGCTTGATTTGCTTCCATTTGAGGAGCAGTTGGATCAGTAATAATATTTCCATTAGTAGTAGACCAAGCGAAAGTCAAATCACCAAATGGCGCTGAGAAACTTCCATCCAAAACAACTTCTGAAGTTTCGCAAGTAATCGACGTTGCTCCAATCGCAACAATATCAGGTATCGGTGAGTCCATATTTTCCATTACAAAAACTTGATCTTGCGATGAACAGTCATTGTTGCTATCGTAAACAATCAAAGTATAAGCACCGGTTTCTGTAACTGTAATTGTTGGATCAGATCCCAATGAAATTCCAGAAGGACTCAGCCATTCGTATGTGACACCTGTGCCCGTACTTGAGCCAGCAGCATTTAACACGATTTGATCAACTACACAAGTCAGTACACCATTGTCACCAGCTTCTGCAACTGGTATATTATTATCTGGCGACACCTCTACAGTGGAAATTGCCGTACAACCATTTATACCATCCGTTACGACAAGAGTATAAGTTCCAACAATTTCAACCTCTATGCTAGGTGATGTTCCAACACTGATGTTACTGTCGTTAAACCATTCGTACTGTAATGCATCACCCGTTCCTGATCCATTTAAGCTTACTTCCGTTTGATCACAAGTAATGGTCGCCGGAGCGCCTGCAAATGCAGTTGGATCTTCAATGTTTTGCGGTACTTCAACGCTTGTAGTTGTTGTACAGCCATTATTTGGATCAGTAATCACCAAGGTATAAATCCCTGGTTCAGACACCATCGTATTTGAAGTTGTTGCAATAATTGTTTGTGTCGCATCCTGCCACTCATAATCAATCTGACCACTTGTAGTACTAGATGCTGTTCCGTCAAGCGCAACTTCCTGAATCGCACAAGTCAACATATTTGGCGTAGCAGCCAAAGCGCTTGGTAAGTTTTCGTCAGGAGTAATTGAAACGGCTGAAGTAGCAGAACAAGCATTATTAACATTGGTTACAATCAAGGTATAATCATCAGCTTCAGCTATACTCGGGCTCATATCCGTACTCACCAAGACATTGTTTGAGTTGTACCACTCGTAGGTAAATTCTGAACCAACAGAGGAACCTGATCCATCTAATATTACCGCGGTTGTTTCACAAGTCAAAATACTTGGTCCACCCGCATCAGCTACTGGGTCTAAAATATCTTGATCAATTGTAATGGCTTGATTAGAAGAACATCCGTTGTTTGTATTATTGACATAAAGCGTATACGTTCCTGAAGCAGTTACATCCAATTCTATATCTGTTCCGACTATAACACCTAGCTCATTTTCCCAGATGTATTCGATACCAGGGCCAGTAGTAGTGGCTCCAGTTCCCAGATTAATTTCCAAAACATCACAGGTCAACAAACCACCAAGTCCCGGATCTGCGACTGGATTTGCTAAGTCTTCCATCACTTCAACGGATGATGAAATATCACAATTATTATTTTGATTGAAAACGGTTAATGTATAAGTACCAGCAAGTGTAACGTCTAACATTGGCGTGGTACCAACTACCTGCCCCGTATTATTGGTCCATTCATAAATGATTCCTGCACCTGTACTTGTACTAGGTCCACCAATCGTAACTAAATCAACATTACAATCCAATTGACCACCTAGTCCTGCATCTGCAACTGGTACATTCGCGTCAACATTTACATCGACGTTGGCAATAGCAGTACAACCATTATCGCCTGTTACTAGAAGCTGATAAGTTCCAGCTTCTTCTACACTTACCGTTGGAGTAGTCCCCACTATCACGCCACCTGCATTCGTCCATTCGTATTCAAGTGTTCCGCTATTAGGTATCGAGCCACTACCATCCAGATTTACTGCTGCGATATCGCAGGTTAGTAATTGATTTTGCCCGGCGTCAGCAGCAGGAGGATTTAGATTGTCATCAACTTCAATAGAGGCGGTTGAAACACAATCGTTTGTTGTATTGCTTACCACTAAAGTGTAAATATCTGCAACATTAACAGCTAGTTCTAATTCAGTTCCAACTTCAGTTCCTGTTGCATCTAACCAACTGTAAGTAATTTCTGGGCCGGTGCTCGTACCAGTTCCACCTAACATGATTTCTATAAGATCACAAGTTAGTGTTCCAGTTATTCCAGGATCAGCGATTGGATAATCTTGATCTTCCGTTACAATTGCTTGAGCCGTTGATTCACAATTATTCAATGTGTTATAAACATTCAGCGTATAAGTTCCGGGGACTGTTACATCAAGTGTTGGATCAGCACCAACGATCACATTATTTTCATCTAGCCATTCGTAGGTAATTCCGGGACCTGTAGAAGTATTTGTGCCACCTAGGGTCACCATGTCTTCTACACAAGTTAATAGTCCTCCTAAACCAGAATCAGCAAGAGGTACATTCGTATCAATAGTCACATCCACTTCTGCCATAGAAGTACAACCGTTTGCTCCAGTTATCAACAACTGATAAGTTCCTTCTTCTTCCACATCTACGGTTTCGTTTGTGCTTATGACGATTCCACTTTCGTTTAACCATTCAAAAGTAACACCATCAGAAGCAGAACCATTTAGTGTCACCACACTCACATCACAATCGATTAATTGCGGTGCTCCAGCGTCTGCGATCGGAGGTGTGAGATCCTGATCTACTTGTACGGAAGCTGTTGCAGTACAACCATTTGTGGTGTTTGTAATTTCCAAGACATAGGTTCCAGGGTCTGAAACATCAATAGCTAAATCTGTGCTAATAAGCGTTCCGTTTGGATCTGTCCATTCGTAATTTATGTTGGTTCCAGTGCTTGAACCAGCACCGGAAAGCGTTACCATTTCAATAGTACAATCTAAGATTTGTGGTAAGCCAGCCTCCGCAATTGGTAAGTTTGCATCTGGTGTCACTTCTACCGTTGCCGCTTGAGTACAACCACTTGTTTGATTGGTCACAACGAGTATATAAGTTCCAATTTCAGTCACGTCAGCTGTAATTTCTGTGCTCACGGTTACACCACCGGGGCTTAGCCATTCATAAGTAATATCAGTACCAATACTTGAACCAGTTCCATCAAGGTTGGCAACTGTTTCGTCGCAAGTGATCATGTCATCTGGTCCTGCTAAAGCTGTTGGCGTCGCTAAGTTTTCAGCTACCACTACAGTTGTTGTTCCAGAGCAACCATTATCTTGATTTAAAACATTGAGGGTGTACACACCAGGAGTTGAAATAGCTATTGGATTATCTGATCCAAGTAAAACACCATTTTCATCTTGCCATTCATAGACAATGGTCCCAGCACCTACAACAGTTCCGCTAAGGTTAACCACCTCGTTTACGCAAGTCAGTATACCATCATTAACAGCAAGCGGCTGAGGTACATCTGCATCAAGATTGACTTCTACTTCTGCCATTGAGGTACATCCATTTTCTGAAGTTATCAACAGTTGATAAATTCCTGCTTCCGCAACATCGATGGTCGCCTCTGCGCTGATGATAACACCTGTAGGACTTGTCCATTCGTATTGAATACTTCCAGCTGGAGCGTTTGAATTTGTACCATCTAGTGTCACTGAGTTTGATCCACAATCTAGTAACTGATCTACACCAGCGTCTGCACTTGGATCTAAATTATTTTGAGTGACCTCAACGGTTTGTGATGCGGAACAACTACTGGTTGTGTTGGTTACTAAAAGGGTATAAGTACCGGGTTCTCCCACCATGATTTCTGCATCAGTCCCCACTTGTGTCCCATTTTGGTCCAACCAAATTATTTCAATATCAGATCCCGTATCCGTTCCTGTTCCGCCAATCATAATCTCTGTTACCAGACAATTCAACTCGCCT
Source organism: uncultured Saprospiraceae bacterium (assembly GCA_937921775.1). Taxonomy (GTDB): domain Bacteria; phylum Bacteroidota; class Bacteroidia; order Chitinophagales; family Saprospiraceae; genus CALGLS01. The sequence goes on along the minus strand of CAKZUK010000048.1, from coordinate 19,635 downwards.
CCAATTCCCGGATCAACTTCAGGATATGTTTGATTGAGTGCGACTTCAACTTGTCCGGTTGCATCACAATCGTTTGTGGTGTTGTATACATTTAAAGTGTACGTTCCCGGAGTAGTTACGTCAAGCGTAATGTCCGTTCCCACCACTTCGTTATTTTCATTGAGCCATTCGTAAGTAATACCCGGACCGGTCGTTGTTTGAACTCCTCCAAGCGTTACCATATCTTGTACGCAGGTGAGCAATCCTTCTGCCCCTGGATCAGCCACTGGTAGATCAGCGTCAACCGCTACATCAACTGTTGCTAAGGAAGTACAACCGTTTGCACCAGTGACTAAGATTTGATAAGTACCTGGTAATTCAACATCAACTGTTTCATCCGAACCAATGACCGTTCCGTTTGGATCTGTCCATTCGTATGCAAGTCCATCAGAACCACTACCATCTAAAGTAACTAAGTTAATATCACAAGTCAGCAACTGAGGTGTTCCTGCATCTGCTGGCGGAGGTAATAAATCCAAATTAACTTGAACGGAAGCAGAGGATGCACAGCCATTACCTGAGTTGGTAACAACTAAAGTATAAACACCTTCTTCCGTCACTTCTTGTTCTAGGTCGCTACCTAATGAAAGGTTGTTTGCGTCAAGCCATTCATATTCAAAAGGACCGTTACCGGAAACAGTTCCAGTTATGGTAACCATGTCAATATCACAATTTAAAACCTGTGGTAATCCAGCTTCAACTATTGGTAAGTTAAGATCAGGTATAACCGTAACCGTTGCTAGTTCAGTACAACCGCTTTCTGTGTTGGTTACAAGCAATGTATAGGTTCCAACTTCAGAAACATCGGCAGTCAGGTCGGTACTTACGATAACACCTCCTGGATTTTGCCATTCGTATGTTATGTTAGCTCCTGTTGTGGACCCCGTTCCGTCAAGGGTCACCTCTTCGACGGTACAAGTTAGATTGCCATCTGGTCCAGTAAAAGCCGTTGGCGTGTCCAAGTTTTCATTGACTTCTACGGAAGTTGTTTCGGAGCAACCGTTGTCCGAATTGGTGACTACTAATGTATAGGTTCCCGTTGCGTTAACAGCAATTGGATTATCGTTTCCAAGAGGACCACTGGGGCCTGACCATTCATAAACAAGTGTTCCGTTTCCTGAGGCAGAACCGGTAAGGTTTACCATATCGTTGACGCAAGTCAAAATACCATCATTGACTGCGAGGGGAATTGGTGTTTCATCATTTTGTTCAACGGTGATAGATGCTTCAGCAGTACAACCGTTGTCATCATTGGTTACGATGACAGTGTATGTCCCTGTATTTCCTACATCTATAGTCGTTCCTGTTCCAATAGGATCACCAGCTTGGTTTAGCCATTCTAAAGTGACGTCTCCGCTACCGGAAGACCCTCCTGCGTTTATCGTTACTATCTCGTTGATACAATCCAACAAAGCAACAGGATCAATTTGTGCGATTGGTTCTTGCAGATCTTCATCAACAATTGCATCGACTGTTGCGGTACAACCATTGAGTTCGTTTGTAATAATTAATGTATAAGTACCGGCAGCATCTACTTCAACACTAGGGTTTGTGGAAATAACCGTAGCTCCTGAAAACCATTCATAAGTGATCGCGCCAGATCCACTAGAACCAGAACCATCAATGATTACCATTTCTTCATTACAGGAAATGACACCATCAGGAATAGCAACTGGACTTGGTAGGTCTTCATCTGCTTCTACTATTGCTGGCATTTCTGCGGTACAACCATTTTCAGTATTGGTAATAATCAGTATATATTCTCCTGGTTCACTGACTTCAACGAGTGCTTCATTACTTATAATCGTACCGGATGGATCGAGCCATTCGTATTCGATTAATCCAAAAGGTTCGGAGGCATCTCCGATTAAGAAAACAATACCATCTGCACAAGTAATGATGCCATTCACTTCAGGCATTGAAATTGGGTCGTCCTGATTTTCAACAACTTCAACTGTTGCTTCAGAAACACAACCATTATCGGTATTGGTGACAACAAAAGTATAAATACCGGGAGTGCTTACATCTACAGTTAAATCATTACTAACCAGATTAGCTCCTTGATACCAAGCGTATTCGATGTTACCCGTTGTAGAACTGCTTCCGATTAAAGTTGCTATATCATTTAAGCAGGTTAAGTCAATAGGTGGTACGACTTCGATGTTTGGTAAGTCAGTATCAGGACTAACTAAAGATGTTGCCTCGGAAGTACAACCATTAGAGCCATCGGTTACGATTAGTGTATAAGTTCCAATTTCGCTTACATCAATTTCTAAATCTGTTCCAACGAGCACTCCAGATTCATTGTACCATTCATAGGTGATCGTTGGTCCGGTGCTCGACCCCGCTCCTGATATGCTGGCAGTTGATCCGCCACAATTAAGGACTCCGTCTGGACCAGTCATGGCAGTTGGTTCAAGCATATTCTCAGTTACTTCTACACTGGCTTCTGCGGTACAACCATTTCCTTGACCTGTCACCACTAGTGTATAAGTACCCGGCGTCATAACTTCCAAATCAGGATCAGTTCCAAGAATAGTGCCTCCTGCATCCTGCCATTGGAATGTACCAGAAACATTTGTTGAAAGGAAGACCGATAGTTCCTCACAAGTAAGTTGATCCGGAATTTCGATAGAAGCAGGAGGAGGTGTAATATCTTGACTTACGTTGATAGTACCTTGTGCAGTACAACCATTTATTCCGTTTGTAATAATGAGGGTGTAAGTTCCTGGCTCACTTGCCTCTGTAAATGTGGCTTCACTAATTAGTGTTCCATTATAAAACCATTGATAAGTTTCAGAACCATCACCAGACGATCCGCTACCATCGATTATTACGTTAGTCGTGATACAATCCAATTGAGCGGGAGGGTCGATAGATAAGACAGGAGGGGTTTGATCTTCAGCAACATCAATTGAAGTTTCAGCGGTACAACCGTTGGAAGCATCTGTAATAATAAGTATGTATCCACCACCAGTGGCTACATCTAGCGTTTGTCCTGTTCCGACCAGTGTACCTGAAGCGTTGTACCATTCATAGCTAATCGTTCCATTGCCAGACGAGCCAGTAGCATCGAGAGTAGCCATAGAGTTGATACAGTTAATGTCGCCTATCACGTTTGCAACTGGGCTTGGTTCTTCTACGTTGGTATCTACCTGTGCTGAAGCTTCAGCAGTACAACCATTTGTATTATCAGTAACAACTAGAACATAGTTGCCGATATCTGCCGTTTCAAAATTTTCTGAAGTGGAAACAAGCGCTCCGTCAAGATACCAAGCATAGCTCACAGAGCCACCGCTTCCAGATGAGCCGGAGCCGGAAAGGCTTGCGGAGCCACCGTTGCAATCGATTAAGCCATCAACATTTGCAACAGCAATGGGCTCTTCAAAATTTCCTACGATATCAATAGTCGCTTCAGCGGTACATCCATTTGAATCAAAAACAGTAACGGAATAAGTACCTTCTGGAAGGTTTGCAATATCTTCAGTTTGATCACCTGTATTCCAAAAATAATCATAAACAGGAAGACCACCATTTACTGTAAGGTCAATAGCTCCACCTTCTGCAGACTGGCAGTTAACCAATCCTTCAGCTACAAGTTCAGCAATAATTTCAGGAGATTCATTTACATCATAAGTTTCTTCGACAGTACAACCATTTGCATCAGTGGCGGTAACGGTATAACTTCCTGGAGCCAGTTGATCAATAAATACGCCTCCTTCCCCATTTGACCAATCATAAATATAATCGGGAGTACCGCCATCTGCTATTACAAAAATACTTCCATCGTCATTACCACTACAACCTACGTCTACGATGTCAGGGATCAATTCAATTTCGAGTGTTTCAATAGTTACAATTCCACTAACTGCACCAGGACAAAGACCACTAGCGTCAGTCAAAGATAGAAGTTCGTAAGTACCTGCACCATCAACAATCAAAGTATACGGATTGTCGGTTATGTTAGTAATGGGTCCTACGGGAGCTCCATTCTGTGTATAATATATTTCCCAAGGTCCATCCCCCGTAAAAGTGATTTCTAATTCTGCCATCGTATTTTCAGAACAGACAAAACCTTCACCACTAATATCTGCTGTTGAGAATGGAATAATTTCCACCAAAGCAGTTGCTTCAGCAGACATACCACAGACATCAGAAACAGTAACAGTGTAAGAATTATTCATAGTGGTAATAACGGAGATACTTGTCCCCGTTTCTCCAGTGCTCCATTGATATAGTAGATCGGGTACTCCTCCAACAACGGAAGGTGTCAGTACTATTTCAGCGGAACCACAGGCGATCACATCTTCCAACACAACTTCTAAAGGTATGAGGTCGTCAATCATAATTTCAACGGAGCTCGCCTGGCAAGAGCAAGGGTTATCCAATTGTATAATAATGGTTTCGATACCTTCTGGAATTCCATCCTCAAATACATCAAATGGAATGCTAATACTAACTTCACCTGCAGGTATCGTTACTGGGCTAGGAATACTGGAATAGTCGATACCATTTGTTGCTGTGCTTGATGGATCAATTGTAAAGTCAACTATATAATCAAAGTCGAGTACACTATCTGGATCTCTTTCAAAAATCAGTTCTCCGTTGGAGCAACCTTCGTAAGCAATTCCATCAGAACCAATACTTGGAATATTCACTGAAACTCCAGCCTGGCCACCTGCTTGAAAACTATTCGCTTTTAAGAATACACCGGAGTCAAGGATATGATCACCAATGTCTGAGACCACCATTCTAATGTGGTAGGTTTCACAAGGGATAACATTCGCCGTTGCGGTAAGTACGGTAGTGTACCCATCATATTGTATTTCCGCCGCATTAGTTGTTCCTCCACAGCCTGCAGAGTTTGGTACGAAGTAAGCGGTATTTGTTAAATGGTTGACGGAGTTGATAGCCACATAATTTCCAGTACCTGGTACCAAGGCGATATTTTCTGCGCCATTGGTAAATGGTCCATTAAATCCAGGTCCACTGATAAAGAAACCAAAGACATCATTGAATGTAGAATTTACCCACTCACAGTATTCTTCTGAGCCAAAAACATAATCGAAGTTGATCACGTCTAAGGTAGGCGTAAAGTCGAATTCAATTCCGACCGCGTCCCGTACTGCTCCAGCTCCTAGTAAACTCAAATCGGGATCATTATTTGTATCTCCAAAACTGGTTCCAGCACCTCCAACATTATTAGGGCCTTCTGCGTTTGCTATGTTTCCACTAGCTAGAATTACGCCCTCTTCAAAACCCACATTGGTTGTACCATTTACAAAGTGACCTGCACCGTTGGTATTACCAATTAGCTGTACATTCTCTACATCAAAACAACCTCCACCAATAAAAATTTCAGTAATCAATTGTTCAATGCTGTAATCGTAATCGGTTTGCAAGACTGCTACACTACTTGCTATTCCCCCATCTTCTTCTGGCTTACAATAAGTAGGCATGACAGAAAGGTCGAGTGAAAGGTTTTCAAGATTGGAACAGTTGGATTCTAATATATAAAACTGCATACAAGAAGTTGTAGCAGTAAATACCATTAAGTCTGAATAATCAACGACATTGGGATTAGAAGACTCGTCGTCTATAAATCCATCATAGAGCTTGATTTTGAAATTACAATTTGGTTGATTAAAAGCGGTAGCGAGTAAATTATACTCTGCACCTACTTCTAGTCCACAAAGCGTAATGGGTTCTTGATCCTGAGGCAGTAAAAAAGGAATTCTTTGATTTTCTTGATTGTAGTGGAGGATAAGCTCCCCTTCTTTTATGCTTTGTTGTTCTTGCTGCGCAAAAAGAGTAATACTCATTAGAGTGATTACCAGAGATAAAAGGATCGATTTTAACGAACTTGTTCGAATGTAGGTGTTCATCATACAAAGGTTTTGCTGATTAAGGTAAAGGTAAATTGTGTGGCGTCTACGACAAGGATAACTCTGGAGGGAAAACAGTCTGAAGCGTATCATTCACCTGCAAAACAGGAAAAGGACAAGAGATTGGTATTTTCAGTTGGTTTAGAAGGAGCTTAGTAGTTAAATACTTTTAAATTTTCTACTATATAGTTTTGGTTATTTCTAGGGTGTATTCTGGCGATGAAATAGCTCAGAATGAGTAGTTCGGATATCTATTGATAGGTCATGGGTTATTTATTCCTTCTACACCAACTCCCAATTAAAGCTTGTTGGCTGTTCTTACACCCTATCAAATGTAATGAAAATAAAGATTTCTAAAGAATCTAATTTGCTCAATTTTGGCTGAAGCAAGTAAAACATGGCTTGAGCGTGGAAAAATAAAGGTTAAAAAAGGTACATAACCAGTTTAAAGGGTACAAAATCCTACACTTTGCCAAATAATGGATGAATGATTATTTTGCTTTTAATTGACAAAGAGCTTGTTTAAAATAAAAAGGGGTGAAGATAACCGCTTATCCTCAACCCCTCTAAAATCGGAATTATGAAAACAAAATTTTAAGTCGAAATTAAAGTAACAGTTGCAAGTTTCACTCAAATATGGGAGCTGCAATTCTAAGTTACTCCGTGTAAAAAAGATGAACTTAATTAATCGACTACTCAGTAGCTCACCGATCCATCGAAGTTTTTATTCGAACTTAGACCCAGCGATTATTGGAAAAGTTTCGCCTTCGATCTTTCGTAGCTTCTAACGCATCAGCGTAAAATCTCCTTTATAGATTTCTGTAAAGCCATCAATAAACTCTATTTCAGCGTAGTAGATAAAAACGCCATTATTGAGGTTTTTACCATTTAACTTCCCATCCCATCCAAAATCTGGATCATTGGCTTGAAAATTATTCATCTGAAATACTTTTTCGCCCCAGCGACCAAATAATTCTAATCGTTTGATTTCCTTAATACTTTCTGAACGAGCAAAAATCATAAAGCGATCATTCGCTCCATCTCCGTTTGGTGAGAATGCATTGGGGATAAAAACATTCCTGGATTTTTCAACACGGACCAATACTTGATTTTCGGCAACACAACCATTCGTATCAATTAATGTCACTTCAAACTGAGTCGTCTCAAAAGGCATCACTTCAGGATTCATACAATCAATACAAGAGAGGTAATTTATTGGTGACCAAATAACCGTGTCAATCGATGCTGGTGGAATATTTGCTCGAGCATCCAACTCATAACTATCCCCCAAACTAATGGTAACATCTGGAGCAAGGCTTACTGTCACCTGACTCGCATTTGGAATGGCAACCAACTCCTCGTATTCACAACCATTTGCATCTTGAACGATGATTGAATATGAACCTGGGTCAAGATTCCAGAACAAGGTATCTGCAAAGAAATTCTCCCCTTCATCTGGCGAAAACAAGTAAGGCCCCTCCCCTCCTACAACTGCTGTAGCAGCTATACTTCCTGGTTCATCATAACAAAGTGGTGGCGTCACTTCAAAATCAATATCCGTTGGAGACGAACCATTTTCGATCACCAACACATCATCCTCAGCGGTACATCCATTTAGAATATTGGTCACCATTAATATATAGGTGCCCTCTTCATCAACTTCTGGCATCATCGTATTATTTCCTGATTCAATATTTCCATCAACGGTTGTCCACTCGTAGGTAAAACCAGCACCTTCACTAGATGCCATTCCATCAAGAAGAACAGACGCTGTATTACAATCTAATGCTTCTGGAATTGCACCAGCATCAGCAATCGGTTCGGCAATATCCTGTTCTACAATTATACTAGCTGATTGATCACAGTTGTTTGTTGTATTAAAACAAACGAGGGTGTAGATTCCAGGTTCATCAACTTCTGCGAATAGAGTAGTTGCACCAGAAACAATATTACCATTGGTAGTAGACCACTGATAAGAAAAATCAGCGCCGGTGGACGAGCCACCAGCGTTGAGGCTCACTTGTGTTTGAATACAGGTAAGTGGTATTGGGGTTATAATGTCTACCAGCGGAAGATCCGTTTCTTCATCGATGGTAATTGAAGTCGTTTGGCTACAGCCATTATTTTCATTGGTTACTTGCAAGGAATAATCACCACCGGTGTTGACTTCAGCCTGAGGTAGCAATTCATCTCCGGGGTTAATATTTCCGTTTAGAGTCGTCCATTCATAAGTCAAAGAACCTGCTGGCTGCGATCCCGTACCATCCAAAATAGTAGTATTGGAGATGCAGTCTAAAGTAGTAGGCCCAACTATATTCACAAAAGATATTGGAGTAATCGTATCATAAGCAATGAAGACTTCATCTGAAACCACGCATCCTGTAAGGTTGTTCGTTATTTCTAACAAATAATTTCCGTCATCATTAACTTGCGGTGTTAAGGTATTGGCTCCTGCCAAAATATTACCATTAGCTGTTGACCATAAATAATCATAATCTGCTCCCGAAGAAGCACTTCCACTTAGATTTAAAGTGGTAATTGTACAAGTCAATGTTTCGTCAGTTCCAGCTTCAACTTGCGGTATTCCTGGATCCAGTTCAACTGCAATGCTAGCTTCTGTTGTACATCCAAATACATCCGTCACCGTTACAATATAATTTCCAGCAGCAAGGTTAGTCGGATTATTTCCGATAAGGGTCGGATCATTCCAAACATAAATATAGGGCTCAAAGCCACCAGACATGCTTACTTCAATAGATCCATCATCCCACTGCGGACAGGAAACAGAATTTGCATTCATTGCAATGTCTAAACTCACCTCAACTACCGTAGCTGCTCCTTGGACAGTGCCTTCGCAAGCATTTGTAGAAACAGTAGACAGCAAGTAGGTCCCAGGAACATTAGTTTGCACCAAAAAAGGATTGTCAATGATGTTAGTAATACTGATAGGTGCAGTATTATCGATGGTGTAAACAACATCCCAGGGACCTTCACCGGTAAAGTCGATTTGCAAAAAGGCATCTGTATTGCCTGGGCAAATCTGCTCATAGCCGCTGATTAGAGCTGTAGGTAATTGAGTGATAATAACCTCCGTTTCATTCTCCGATACGTTTCCGCAAAAATCAGTAACGGTGAGTGAATAGGTGGTAGTAGAAGTTGGTGAAACGGAAATAGTTGGGGTCGTTTCACCGGAATCCCATAAGTACGTGTAGCCAGTTCCTAACAAACCTCCCGAAACTTCCGGTGTAAGGGTGACCATAGCTGCGTTGCATAGGGTGTCGCCTAAAAGAAGAACTTCCAATGGGTTCAAATCTGTAATCTGCAATTCAACGAAAGGCATTTCACAGGAACAGGAAGACTCCAAATCTAAAATAATCGTCTCGTTGCCTTCAACGATCATATCCGTGACAACATTCACCGGAAGAAAATAAACAGAATCGCCGGCAGGAATTGTGATGGAAGTTGGCAAGGCTTGAAAATCAAGCCCCGAGGTGGCGGTACTTATAGGTGATAAACTAAAATTTACAATAAGTGGAACAGTCAAATCGTCATCTGTTCGCGTAAAAATAAAACCTCCCTCATCACAGGCTTCGTAGATGACGTTGGATGTATTTCCATCGGGTGTCATAACAGTAGCATCTGCATTTCCACCTGCATCAAAACTATTGGCTTTTAAAAATACAGCTGAGTCGTAGTAAGCATCACCGACATCAGCGATTGCCAATTTTATATGATAGGTTTCACAAGCTTGCAATGAAATTTGTGCCGTAAGTGCTGAAGTGAAACCATCGAATTCTATAAATTGAGTTGCTTCTCCTTCGATCTGCGCTTGTCCGTCACAATCAAGTGCCGAGGGCATGGAATTATATTGCCAAACAGGAACATTATTAATGTAGTAGCTTGAGTTGTCAAGATAGTTGACCGAATTGATGGCAATGTAATCATTGGTTCCAGGGACTAGCGCAACGTTTTCAGCATTATTGGTAAAAGGTCCATTAATACCTGGTCCGCTAATGAAAAAACCGAAGACATCATTAAAGGTACTATTGACGTATTCGCAATATTCATCTGATGCGAATACAAATTCGAAAGACACCATATCTGTGGTTGGTGTAAAATCAAATTCAAGTGAAGTAAGATCGTATAGGTTTGAATTGGAAGATAATAGATCTTCTAGGTCAGGATCATTTGCTGCGCCGTAAAGATTGGTTGCACTATTATAAAAAGAGTTAGGACCAACAATGGTTTCCACTCTTCCTGTTGAAAGTACTACGCCATCTTCGATATTAATGGAAGATACTCCATTTGAAAAATAACCTTTTGCCCGATCATCTCCTGTAAATTCAATACTGTTTTCAATAACTTCAAAACAGTTACCGCTTACAAAAATGTCTTCGATCAACTCTGTCGCTGTATAATTTTCATCTGCCACAATACTGGTTACTGATTTTTCTAAATCATCTTTCTTGTCAGAACAAGAGGTGCAGTGTATTGATAAAAATAACGGTAGAGGTGCATCACAAGGACTAATTGAAAGATGTAAGTCAACGCATTCGCCTAGCGCCTTAAAGCTTAGGATATTGTTTGCTTCAACTAATATTTCAGTTGCCTGATTACTATTGACAAGCATGTCAGCAATGCAAGTGAGGTTTGTGTTGTGCTTATTAAGGTAGAGCACATAAGTTTCTTGATTGCTTAGCTCGCAAAGGCTAATTATCTGATCATCTTGAGCGGTTTCAAACTGGTAGCGTAGTGGGAGGTCGGTACAGAGTAGGCTGTCGGTAGTAACCGGACATGTGTTAAAAACGGTTTTTGCTTGTGCAAGCGAGCAACATAACAAAGATGTTGCAAAGCATACAAGCTTGCTTGTTAGAGTCATCGGAATTGGAATAGTTGTGTAGTTCTCGGGCAAACGAATAACGTTTGAACCAAGTACCTGGTTTACCAAATTTGTTTCATAATAACCGAGCCTTGCTACAGTCAAAAAGCTATAGTACAAGGCAATACATTACAGTGCTCTTGAAAGCCAAAAGGCTCTCAAGAAGTTCTAATCAATAGTTGTAAGTTTTGATCAGTGCACACTGAAATTGCAATCAGGGTGATAATGTTCGATAAAAGGGGGATTAGGCATTGTTGCCAAAAAAGTTGTCACAAAAAGCCATATGAAATGAATCATATAGAATATTTGTGTACAGATTGAATTGCAATAAGACTCGCTATAAATAGCTAGTATTTATTGAAATTCATGGGTGTTAAAATTTTTTAAATTGACAATCAGGAGGGAGGCTAAACTCTTGGACTGTCTTTTTGGATGTTCTCTTGAGTTGTAAAAGTAATTATTATTTCTTTGAAAGAAGCGAAATCAAAGTGGGAATAATCATATTGAGAAAACTTTAACATACTGTATTTCGACTAGACTCGAAATGACAAGTCAAAGGAGTGACAGTTACAGTATAAATGTCAGCAGTAGTTCATTCATTGTTTCATCTTCAAGCTCGAGGGTTGAGCGGAAAAAGACGAACCCCGGCATTTGGGGATAGCCGAGGTTCATCAAACCAAAACTTTATTTTCAATTCGCTCCAAAAAATCCGGAGCGCAGCTTTATTTGTTATGTTGTTCGTATAATATTAAGGAAGCCCGAAGATGGAAGTCAGAACCTGCCTAGTGGGCAAATAGAGTTCTCATCTTAAGTGAGACAGGATCGTGGGAAACTTCCGTCTTCGGACTTCTATCTTTTATATATTTTTTCTTAGAACTTAGTAGTTACACCAAAAGTTATCAAAGAAGCACCATATCCGATTTCACCATAAAGACCTACGTGCTTGGTCATCATATATTTCAATCCAAGATAGCCAGAGTAAGTCATCTTAGTTTTTGGATCATAATCGATTTCAACGCCTTCTGGCTGTGGGTCGCCTGGTAAAATGTTTGTATCAATGTTAGACTTAGTTACACCCAACATAGCACCACCGTAAAAGTCAATGCGATCTTTATTGAAGTGGCCTTCTGCACGAAGCCCTGCAACGTAGAACTCATTTACTAGGTAGTCGTCAGGAACTTCATCAGCGGTAGGCGTAGGCTTCCACTCTGTAGAAGAATAAGCAAAGTATCCACCGAGTGATACGTTCTGATTAATTCGATAATTTAACATGAAGTTTACAGGAAGTACTTTAGTAGTAGTACTCTTTGAAGTAAAAGTAGATAACAATCCTACTCCAACACTGAGTTCAACATCACCTTTTTTGAATTCTACTTCTTCAGAGGTTACGTTTTGAGCAAATGATTGAGTGCTTACAAAAGTAAGACAAAGTGCGATTAAAATTAAAATTGGGTTTTTCATATTTTGTTAATTTAGTTCTTTATTCAATTTTGAAAAATTAGCTTAAGAGGCTTGTTTTATTTTGACTCTAGACAATAGTTTTACGTTTTGGAAGGTCCGAATGAACGGGCATACCAATTAAATTTACAGTGACGACAATGGTCACAATGAATGTTGTAAAGTTTTGATTATAAGGGTTTTACATCAAGTACTTAAGCAGTTTACCGTGCAACAGTGACGGTGTAAGTATCTTGTGAAGTACACTCCTTTGGAAACACAGTTTGTGTTTTTTCTGGAGTTATATTCTGATCATTTAAATTGCTGTAAAAGCATCCATATCCTTTTGAACATGAACTAAAAAGAACAGATCCTAAAGCAACGACTAATACCATTTTTAAATTTCTCATGGGTAGAAGGTTTTTAATAATGTTTTGAAAAAAAATTCGTGTCGTGTAAGGAATTGGTTCTTATAAATTTGCTTTTAAATGATGATGTAAAAATATTAATGAAGAGTCTATTAAGTCTGTCTTTTAGTATTAAGTTTTCGTTAAGCCTTTCAAATGTATAGACGTTGATAATTCAAATAAGGTTGGGTGCTAATTAAATAATTTAAAATTATTTTCCCTTTTAAGAATTTAATCTAAAGTGCTGTTAATAGTATATATCCCTTAAAGCATCAAAACGCTGCATCACCATCTCACTTTTCAACCAACTCCTCACTCTGAATGAATGAATGCAAAGTATCTTACACTTTCGCTTAAAAAACTTCTTTAAGTTTTTCTCTATCAAATATCAACCGCACTCAGCTGATGCACTACTATTTCTATCCTAATGTATTTATGTAAAAAGGATACACATTAGTTCCTTTTTTCATTAACATAGACAAAAAAAATTGTTGTCCCCCCTACTCTATTCCTACTTCTTTTGCACAATCTATTTTATTAGTATAGTGGCCGACTAATGGTTTTTAGATCGGTTTCGAACTGAACGATCGATGAGCGGTTTCTACTTATTTTCTTCAAGGGGTTTAACATCTTTAAGCTTCTCAGCTTTGAAATGTTAAATATATAAACATGCTCATTTCCGAATTATTGTGCGAATGTCGTATTATTTTCGGTAACAAAACAACTTTTATTCTTAAAATTTACTTAAATCTTTACTTAAAATTGGAAACCAAGTCAACAGCTATGGACTCTTATTTTTATGAATATATGATAATCAACATGTTAGCTCTCTCAGATTCATTATATTGAGTCAATTTTTTAATGAAATTATTTTACCAACATTCGTATTATGAAGACCAAATTTTCCATATTTTTTTTCCTTATTGCCATTATTTTTTCTGTCAAAGCTCAAAAGCTTGACGTTAGCACGCTAGAGGGGCTAAAAATTCGCAACATTGGACCAGCCGGAATGAGTGGACGTGTAACTGCAATAGACGTCAACCTTAGCAACACCCAAGTCATATATATAGGTACAGCCTCTGGTGGTGTCTGGAGATCTGACAACGGAGGCGTCAACTGGGAGCCTCTATTTGACGAGATGCCCAACCAATCAATTGGCTCTCTTACTATCAATCAAAAAAACCCAAGCGAAATATGGGTTGGCACCGGAGAAGGCAACCCCAGAAATTCACATAACAGTGGTATCGGGATCTTCAAAACCATCGATGGTGGCAAAACCTGGAAGAAAATGGGGCTTGACAAGACCAAAATCATCCATCGCATCATCATCCATCGAGACAATCCCGACATCGTATATGCAGGTGTAATGGGTTCTGCCTGGGGCCCCAGTCCCGACCGAGGTGTCTATCGTACAAAGGATGGTGGCCAAACCTGGGATAAAATACTTTACGAAAATGAAGAAACGGGTATAGGCGACCTCGTTGTTGATCCTAGCAACCCCAACAAACTAATCGCTGCCATGTGGGAATTTGGGCGAAAGCCATGGACTTTCAACTCTGGTGGCAAAGGCTCTGGCATGCATATCACTTATGATGGTGGTGACACTTGGAAAAAAGTAACCGCTAAAGACGGCTTACCTAAAGGTGACCTCGGCAGAATGGGCTTAGCCATTGCTCCTTCTCACCCCAACATCGTTTACGCCATCGTAGAAGCAAAAGAAAATGCTTTTTACAAATCAACTGATGGAGGTGGTAAATGGAAAAAAATGAGCAGCGATGACAAAATTGGGAATCGCCCTTTCTACTACTTCGACATTTTTGTTGATCCGAAAAATGAAAACCGAATTTACAGCATCCACTCTACCATGACGAAAAGTGAAGATGGTGGTAAAAATTTTGAAAGTTTTGTAGGCTGGACGCTACACCCAGATCATCACGCATTTTGGATCCATCCAGACAATCCTGACTTTATGATTGAAGGAAATGATGGTGGACTCAATATTTCATATGACCGAGGAGCCAATTGGCGCTTTGTTGAAAACCTACCTGTCTCACAGTTTTATCACATCGGCTACGACATGGATATTCCTTACAACGTTTGTGGTGGTATGCAAGACAATGGTTCATGGGTTGGACCAAGCTCTATCTGGAAAAACGGTGGGATTCGAAATAGTGATTGGCAAGAAGTTCTATTCGGTGATGGCTTTGATGTATTGATGCGCAGAGACAACAACCGCTATGGATGGGCAATGTATCAGGGTGGTCAACTAAACTACTTTGATCGAGAAACAGGCCACAACCAATATGTACGCCCGGTACATCCGGAAGGAGCACCGCTTCGCTTCAACTGGAATGCTGGCCTGGCACAAAATCCTTTTTACGATTGTGGCATCTACTATGGCAGTCAGTATTTACATAAAAGTTTGGACTGTGGCCAAAGCTGGGAAATTATCTCCCCTGACTTGACCACCAATGATACGACCAAACAAAAACAAGATGAGAGTGGAGGTTTGACTATTGATAATACTGCAGCGGAAAATTTCACCACAATATTATGTGTTGCACCTAGTCCTAAAGATGAGCAAGTCATTTGGGTTGGAACAGATGATGGTAATTTACAACTAACGCGTGATGGAGGTAAAAACTGGTCTAACCTTTCTAATAAACTTCCTAATTTTCCGAAAGGAGCATGGATTCCTCAAATTGAAGTTTCTACAAAAAATGCAGGCGAAGCTTTTGTGGTAGTCAATGATTACCGACGCAATAATTGGGAACCTTATGCCTACCACACCAAAGATTTTGGAAGCACTTGGAAACGTATTGTGAGTGCTAAGAATGTATCCGGCCATGCACTTAGCTTGGTGCAAGACCCCGTAGAATCCAAGTTGTTGTTTTTAGGAACCGACCACGGACTTTACTTTAGTATTGACGAAGGCAACAACTGGAATAAATGGATGAAAGATTATCCTTCTGTATCAACCATTGATTTAAAGATACATCCTCGCGATCATGATTTGATTGTAGGAACCTTTGGTCGTGCTGCCTGGATTTTTGACAACATTGAACCGTTTCGGGAATTGGCTCGAAGTAATGGTAAGGTACTTAAAGAAGAATTCCATGTCTTTGGTTCACAAGATGCTTACTTGGCAGACTTTCGATCTGTCGATGGAACTCGATTTATTGCAGATGGTCATTATCGTGGTGCTAATAAATATCCCAATGCTTTATTTAGTGCTTGGGTGAAAATTCCTCCTGCGGCTACATCTAGTGAGCAAGACTCGTCCGATGATTCTAAGAAAGGCAAAAGCAATAAAAAAGATAAGAAGAAGGACAAGAAGAAAAAAGATGGTGACAAAAAAGAAGGAGATGAGAAGGATGAGTCCAAAAAGAAAGATGAAAAACGAGGATGGAAAAAAGGAGACAAAGTAAAGGTTCATATATTCAACGAAGCTGGTGACACCATCCGCAGCTACTCTACTGAAATAGATACGGGGATGGTTAAAATTTATTGGGGATTGAATCGCAATGGGGTCCGATATCCATCTAACCGAGAAGTAAAACCAGATGCTGATCCACCAGGTGGGAATGAAGTTTTGCCGGGTCGATATAAAGCTGTTTTTATTTTAAATGGCCATCGCGACTCGTCTTATGTTAATGTCAAAATGGACCCACGGTCCTCCATTACAATCAATGATTTGAAAGCGCAGGATGCTACTTATGAGTCATTTTACAAAACGGTAACAGCAGCTAGTGATAGTTATAATCGTTTGCGCAAAGCAGAGAAAGCGATCAAGTTGGTGAACACTCAGATGGTACATGCACCAGATAGTACAAAGAAGGAAATTAAAAAGTTAGGATCCGCGATGAAGGATAGTTTGGCTGTTTTGAAAAAGCTATACATGATGCCTTCTGGGTTGAAAGGGATTCAGCGTAGTTCTGAGAACTTGACTTCAACGATTTGGCAAGCTCGTTCTTATATCAGTGCATCGGATGGTGCTCCGAATCAAATGGCTCAATTTTCTTTGAAGAAATTGGATAAGGAGGCTGCTGAAGTTCTGGAAAAGGTTAATGCTTTTTTTGAGGGAGAGTGGAACGATTATCGAGCTAAGTCAGAGGCCGCTCGTGGGGCTTTGTTTGAGGATTGGAAACCGATTCGTATTGAGTGATTTCTCGCTGACGGGGGATTGGAACGCGAATTAAACGGATTGGACGGATTGGGAACGGATCTTTTTTCGTTGGACGCGACTCAATAGCGTAGCTCAACTTTTCTGACTGGATAGGTGTATTATTGGTTTGCGATAACGCGCTCCAATGATACACCTGTTGAGTTTGACTACCAGAGGTACGCCGACTGAGTGTAGTCGAAGTTAAGTGCTCTCCAACTCCACCCCACAACTCACCTCAATAGCCTCTCGCGGTACCACCACCACCAACCCATCGCCATTATTAAAGGCATCAATATTACAAGTCATTGGTTCGATAGCAATTGAGATGCGATCAGGGTGCGTAAAGACTTGTAAGTAATTGTATTTATTTTTTCCCGTCTCTTGCCAGTATCGCATACAGTGGGTACTGTTTTGCAAAAAGACTTCTGCCGATTTTGTGGTATCGCTTAGCGCAAAACAATTATCCAGAATAGTAGATTTCAATGGCTTTAATGTTTCAAATTCATCGTAATCATAGCGTTTGCCAGTAGGTATCATAAATTCATCTACGCCGACCATTTGTGAAGCTGGCATTTGTAGGAGTTGCTTGTCAATATTGTTGTCCAACTGAAAATAAGGGTGCCATCCCAGACCAATTGGAATAGGCTGTGATCCTTTATTTTGAAAGCGCATTTTAACTTCAAAACTATTCGGCTCCTTCATCGTGTAAGTCACCTCAAATAAAAATGGAAAGGGATAGCCTTCCACATGCGCATCGTATTCGTAAGCACAAGAAATCACAGCATGATCTTTAGTTAAATCTGTAGCAGTGACTTCCATTTTCTGATCCATCAAAAAACCATGTAAAGCATTTTGAGTAATCGAATCATTTAAAAAAAATCGATATTTTTTATTATCCCACTCGTAGGTTCCTCGTTTGAGTCGATTTGGGAAAGGCGCCAACAAAGCACTTTTCATCCAGCGATTGGCCTCCACTTGTCCAGGTGTTTCGAAACCTTCAATAATGGCCTTCCCTCCTATTTGCAAGTCCAGCAAACAGGCTCCATGACCGGGAACAATGGAAAATGAATTGCCACTCTTATCGTTCCATATTCTTAGTTTTTCCATTGGGCCAAATGGCGTTTTTTCTAATTGATACATTTGTTGATTACTTGTTTTATTTTGATGTTGATTGACGTTCTTTTTTTTCAAATGGATCGATCATTAGAAATTTTTGGATTTTGGTTTGGTATTTTTTTGGGCCGGACCGGACAAAATTTTGGTGACCCATTCAAATCTATGACCCGCCTTCTTTCGAGTATTTTTTTTTTACAAATTAAATCATGCATAAAGTTAAACAAAAAAAACGCCAGGCAATACATTTTCAGTTAAAGTGGCAGTAACAATTGCAGTCAAAGTATCCTTCTTTCGCTGAGCAAAAAACTATACTATAATTATAATTTTGACTTTAACGAAAAAGCGCCAGGCAATATAAATTACCTGACGCTTTTCAATTAAAGTTGCAGTTAAAATTTCCTTCTTTCGCAGAACTCCGCGTTAACGGGAAACTGCAACTGCCATTGCAACTCTAACTTTGACTTCTAGTTACTTCATCAAATTAATCTTCTTAACAACAGCATCATTACCAACATTAATTTTGGCAAAGTACAAACCATTTGCAAGGTGTGAAAGATCAACACTTTGCTGGAAATTGTTTGTTGATTGAGGATTAAATTGAGCGACTACTTTTCCTGTTACATTTACAATTTGTAATTGAACAACAGCCGTTTCGCTTAAGCTTAAATCTACAACAACGCTACCGCTAGTTGGGTTAGGAGAGATAGTCAATGACTCTAAGATTGCAATGTCTTCAACATCTTCTAACATATCAACAGTCAAGTCTACTACCAATTCTACGGTACAACCATTCGCATCTGTGCTTGTAATCGTACAAGAAATATCTCCTGGAGGAAGATCAGTCAGCGCAGCATCAGTTGCTCCATTAGTCCATAGGTAAGTGAAATCACCAGTACCACCTGCAACATCAGATACAGAAGCTGTACCGTCAGCACCAGTTGATCCAGTAGCATCACCAGTAGCCGTAATTTCAGGAATTTCTTCCGCTAGGATTACTTCTACTGCAGTACCTGTTTTAACACAACCATCTGTGAAGTCAAAACCTGCAAAAGTACCGTCGGTATTAATTGTATTTCCAATATAAACTGGAGCAAACCAATACGTTCCTGGAGGAATTGAGTTAGCACCACCATCGTTCACACCTTCTATAGCATAAGTGTTACTAGGGAAAGCAGTTCCAACAGCACCTAAGAAAGCAGCATCGTTGAAAGGATCTGCAGAGTTAGAAACATCTGCACTAAATACACCCCAAGTAAAACCTGAAAGGTTACCTAAGTCATTATATGGTGGAATAACTGCACCATCTACATCAACATTATAGCTATCTCCAAAACATACCAAAGTAGCTGATGCTTCAGTTTCACCTACTACCGCGTTATCACAGCTAGGCTCAATTGCTTTCACTAGTAAATCATCAAAGTAAACTTCCATATCATCAGTTGCAGAGAATAAATCTATGCAACCAAGGTTAAGGTCATCAATTGGAAAATCTGTATAAACTTGTACACCGTCTACCCAGAAATTTAAGGTATTGGCGTCAAGGTCAACATCAGAACGAACCATGAACCATGCATCATGCGGGTGTGCAAAGGTAGTACCATCTAAGTTGATAGCTCCCATTCCTTCTGTATGATTTGTTCCATCATAACCGAAGTAGAATTCACTCAACCAATCAGTAGATGGAGGATTAGGTATTTCGTTATCATG
>CAKZUK010000047.1 GCA_937921775.1 uncultured Saprospiraceae bacterium | reverse complement strand
TTTAGAGCGTATTACAAGAAAAATACTACCGCAATTCTCAAACTAACACAAACTAAATAGAATCGAATTTTATTATGGCAAAGACTATATTAATAACAGGAAGTACAGATGGCATAGGAAAATTGGCAGCAATAAAGTTAGCATCAGAAGGACATGAAATTTATCTTCATGGAAGAAGCTCCGATAAATTAAAAAAAGTCATTGCAGAAGTAATGGCACAATCCAATAATAAAAATATAAAAGGATTTGTAGCAGATTTTTCTGACTTGAAAGCCGTAAAGAAAATGGCTCAAGATGTAAACAGCGAATTGTCAAAAATTGATGTCCTTATTAATAATGCAGGTGTTTTTAAAAGTACTACCCTCTTCAATAAAGATCGTCTTGATATTCGATTTGTTGTAAATTATCTGGCGCCCTATTTATTGACCGAAGAGTTAACGCCATTATTGCAAAAAGGGAAAAAAGCTAGAATCATTAATCTAAGTTCAGCTGCTCAAACCCCTGTTTCTTATGAGGCATTGAAGGGGAATTCGCAGATCCCAATGCAAGTGTCTTATGCACAAAGTAAACTAGCCTTGACCATGTGGAGTTTCCATATTGCAAAGAGCCTGAAAAAAATAGACGTTATTGCGCTAAACCCTGGATCATTGCTAAATACCAATATGGTAAAAGAAGCATTCGGTCATCACCGTTCTCCAGCTGATAAAGGTGCTGTAATATTATTCGAATTGGCTAATGCAGAGAAGTATACAGATGTAAACGGCAAATATTACGACAACGATAAAGAAGCTTTTGGAGAAGCCCACCCAGATGCTTATAATGAAGCAAAAATTGATAAGCTTATCAAGTCAACTAAAGTATTGTTGAACTTAGAATAAATCAAAACCATTGTCATTGTTTTATGTTCAAGTAGTTTAACGGAATTATTTAAATATTTCCTTTTGGTGGTTTTAAAAAATTCCCACACTAATTCCCTATCAGTCAATCGTTTAGGAAATTATTGTAAAACCGGAAATATCTAAATAATTTGGTCCCGTTACTTACTAAACTTTTGTAGTTTAGTAAACATCCTACATTTAAGGCGCTCCTCTTGCCGTTCAAATTCAACAAGATGAACAAAGAAATCAGAAAGGTCCTAAAAGGTGATATCGAATACTTAAAAGCTGTTTTAGATTCAAGCGAATTATTCTCGTCAGACATGTTAGATGACATGCTACACGATTTTCTCAATAACGAAAAATCAACCGACATTTGGTTCACAAGCATTCAAGATGGAATACCCATTTCGATCGCTTACTGCGCTCCGGAAAAGATGACAGAAGGTACCTACAACCTATACGCCATAGCTGTCGACAAAGCACATCAAGAAAAAGGAGTCGGAACTAAAATGATGAACTACATTGAAGCACTACTAAAAGAGCAGAATCATCGAGTGCTGCTAGTAGAAACTTCAGCTTTGCCTGAATATGAATTGACGCGAAAATTTTATCATAAATGCAAGTACAAACAAGAAGCGATTATCCGGGACTTTTATCAAGAAGGAGAAGACAAGGTGGTATTTTGGAAAAAATTAACTTAAGAATTAATCCAGATTCATTGTATGAATTTTTTAAGAATCGATTTAGCGTTTAAACGTAAAATTCAAAATGAAATTAACTTGGGATGAAATACTAATCAAATTTGATAAATCAAAAGAACAAGAGATTCTGGAAGATTGGGTCTGGCTTGTAGGTAATAACAAGGCGATTGTTTTTATTACATGTATTGGAGACCTCTTTTTGAAAAATTCAAACGAAGAATACTTTTGGTTAGATGTTGGAATTGGTGAGTTTGATAAAGTTGCTGATTCAAAAGAAGAATTTGAAAGTAAACTAAAAGATAATGATATCAGAGATGACTGGTTCTTGACGAAGGTAGTTCTTAAACTTAGAGCAAGTGGTTTGGCTTTAAAAGAAGGATATTTGTACAGTTACAAAAAACTTCCAATCCTAAGTGGTAGTTATCAAACGGATAATTTTGAGTTAACGCTGATTGAAATTCACTTTAGCATAATTGGTCAATTACAGAGGCAGCTTAAAGATATACCGGATGGAACTCAGGTTAATTTAAAAATAATAGATTGAGTCGAAAAAATATACAAATGAAATTAAAATCAAAACTATACCCACTCCTATTAATACTCTCTCTCCCTCTCTTGTTATTCACCTGCGCTAAAGACAAGGATCAAGCAATAAACTCACTCAATGGAAACTGGGAAGTCGTTGGCATCAATTCCGTTTACGGCGAGTTTTTCGAAAATGGTTTTAACCCATCAGAAACGGTAGAGGAAATTGGCCAATTAGGTACCTTCAACTTTAGTCCGGATTCAGTTAAATTTGAGTATACTCGAAATGATACACTTTACACTGGAAGCGAAACTTGGATCATCAGTTCTGAAAAAGTTAATACTGGATTTACAAAAGTAACAGAGTTTACTTTGAAGATTCCTAACCATTTCGTCTTCGGTGTTGATTTCGGAAATGGAACGAAAGACTCAGAAAAAAATGCCAATGAGGCTTCGTTTGTGGCTTATCCAGATAGTATCGGCTATGGCGTTTTTATTGAGTTAAAATTGGAAAAGATTTAAGCAGGTACTCAATTTTAAGGGCAAGGGTGAATCAAAGGTAACAAAGTCCAGAATAGATCCATCTGAATATGGAGCTATAGTAAACGCGGTATACGAAGATACCTGAATGTATTGAAATAAGAATTAATAAGGTGTCCAACCTAATCTTAAATTTAACACCTTCTTAAAGCTTCATTTTAATTTTATTATCGATTAATCAGAATTAAATTCAGCTGAACTGTGTCATAAAATGAACGATTATCCATCACAGTTGTTTCCATAAAAAACATAACCCAAAATGAAAGTTCTCTATATTCTATCCGGTATCATTTTATTAATTGTCCTTATCGTTCAAGTTTTCGCTATGTCCAGTCAAAACTCCATTGAAAATTATCCCTACGAAGTCATTAAAAAATACGATGATTTTGAAATTAGAAATTATGAAGCTCGTTTATTTACTTCCGTGAAACTCGACACCAAAGACTATAAAGCTGCGTCTGGCAATGGTTTTTCTAAGTTGGGTGGATATATCTTCGGTGATAATGAAAAAAATGAAAAAATCGCCATGACATCTCCTGTCTCTATGAGCCTTGAAGATTCTACAAATATGACGATGATGTTTATGGTTCCAAAAGATTATACTAAAGATAATCTCCCCAAACCCAATAGAACTGACATTGAATTTAAAGAGGAACCTGCAAAAACGGTTGCTGCCATCACCTTCGGCGGCTGGGCCAATAACGAAAAAATAGAACACTACAAACAACAACTCATTGAGGCGCTCAAAAGGGAAGGAATTCCTTACACCAATAATTACAGCCTGCTAGGCTATAATCCACCTTATGAACTTATTGGTAGAAGGAATGAGGTTATTGTGGAATTGGAATAAACATACTTTTATTATTATTCCTTAGCTTCTAGATATATCGCCAGCCTTACTTGGTATTCTTATTTAATCCTTGATTAGTATGACTTTTGCCAAAGAGAATTTTCTTTTAATTATCCAAGCTGAGCACAACATTCAAAAACAAAAAATCCACCTTTGTCGCTAGTTAGTTACCCAAATCAAAAAGAACATCCTATTTTTATGAAAAACATCTAAAATCATGAAAATAAGAACTTCCTTCAGCCTTGTCGTCTTAGCCATCTTCATTAGCGCAGGAATCTATTTAGTCCAAAAATCAACTGCAACTGAGCAAAGCCTGTCTCGCGAATTTGTTGATGCGCAAACTAAGCCCGATGAATGGATGTACAATATGCGCGCCTATCCCAACAATCATATTGATGTTGTCTCCGTAAGAAATGCAGTGAAGCAACGAAAAATAATGCTCACAGATGCCGCTCAACGCAGTACTTCAACCTGGGAATCAGTAGGTCCCAACAATATAGGTGGAAGAATAACGGATCTCGCCTACCACCCTACTGATCCTTCCATCATATATGCTGGCTCAGCGGTTGGTGGTATCTTTAAAAGTACCGATAGTGGTGACACTTGGAATCCAATATTTGATGATGCTAACTCTGCTTCTATCGGCAACATCGCTATCGCAGCTTCCGAACCTAACACTTTGTACGCAGGGACTGGTGAAGCCAACGGATCCGGTGCTTCAGGCGCCTTCTTTGGTGATGGCGTCTATAAGTCAACTGACGCAGGTAACACCTGGGAACACAGTGGACTTGACAACAGTCAACACATCGGTCGCTTAGTCGTAGACGCAGCAAACCCCAACAGAGTATATGCCGCAGTAGCTGGACTTCTCTATGGCAAAAGTAATGATAAAGGACTCTATCGAACACTAGACGGAGGTGCCACTTGGGAGAATGTACTTTTCCTGAGCGACTCTACCGCTTGTATTGACCTAGCTGTGCATCCGCAAAACGCAGATATCGTATATGCAGCGACTTGGGAGCGCACCCGATATCCTTGGAACAGAGATTACGGAGGGCCGACTTCCGCTATCTGGCGATCAACGGATGGAGGTGATAATTGGGAACAACTTTCGAATGGCTTACCTCCAAGTGACGATGATACAGGAAGAATCGGTCTTGCAATAGCAGCTTCTGAACCCAATGTTTTATACGCTTCCTTTACCACCAACTCGGTGACCAATATGTTTGATGGTCTTTACAAAACTACTGACGGTGGCGATACATGGAATCTGATTAATGACGACATTAGCGATGTATTTTCTGCCTTTGGTTGGTACTTTGGTCAAGTAAGAGTGAATCCTAACAATGCAAATGATTTGTTCGTTTTAGGTGTTCCTATTTATCGCTCAGTTAACGGAGGAGTTTCATTTCAGGAGGTGACTGGAAATATGCATGTTGATTTTCATGCATTGGAATATCATCCTGTGGATCAGAATAAGATTGTAGTGGGTTGTGATGGCGGTATTTATACTTCAGAAAATAATGGCGCCAGTTTTACACACGTAGAGTCATTGCCGAATATGCAGTTTTACAATTGTGAGATTGACGAATTGGTTCCTGATCGATACTTTGGTGGCGCGCAGGATAATGGTACCAACACGACTTCTAATGGTGATCCAGATGACTACGAGCGTATACTTGGTGGTGATGGTTTTCACGTAGCGGTGAACCCTCTGAATAGCAATTTAGTTTATGCCGAATATCAGTTTGGTAACTTGTTCCGCTCTACAGATGGAGGTAATAATTTTGAATGGGCTTTGGATGGGATTGACGGATATGAACGAACCAACTGGAACACTCCTTTTATTTTAGATCACTCCAACCCTACTCATTTGTACTATGGTGCAGAGCGTCTTTACAAAAGTACCAACTCTGCTCAATCTTGGTCTGCCATTAGTGATGACCTTACGGATGGAGAGCATCCTTCTGGCTCACAAGCTTACGGTACGATTCTTACCATAGCTGTGGCACCTAGCAACAACAATTATATACTAGTGGGTACTGACGATGGTAATGTGCAAATCACCACCGATGCCGGTAGCACTTGGAATAATGTATCTACAGGTCTACCCGACCGTTCCGTTTCTCAAGTCGCTTTCGATCCTTGGGATGAGACGATTGCCTATGTCACCCTTTCTGGTTATCGCCTCGTCGACTACATGCCACACGTTTTGAAAACCATCGACAATGGTCAGACTTGGGAAGATATCTCTGGCAATCTTCCAGAGATTCCGATCAATGATATTGTTATCGACCCACTTTCTTCAAGCACCCTCATCATCGCCAACGACATTGGTGTCTACATCAGCTATAATGATGGAGATAATTGGGAAATCCTTGGGCCAAACCTACCACTTACGGTTGCCTGCGATCTCCGCTTTCATGCTCCTACTCGAAAACTATTGGTGGCGACTTTTGGGCGATCAATGTATACGTATCAGTTGGAGGAACCGGTCTCTACTTCTGAAGTAAAACTTGCAGAAGTGAGCAAACTTAAGGTGTATCCGAATCCGCTTGTTGATCAGGCTACAGTTGAATTTGACTTGATCAAAGGTGGCGCTGGGAGATTAGAGTTGTTGGATATGGATGGTCGTATATTGTCTGTGATTGAACGTGGAGTGTATTCAGTTGGAGTGAATCGAGTTTTGATGAAACGTGATGGGTTGACAGCAGGGACTTATGTTTTGCGATTGGTGCTTGATGGAGATGTGTTTTGGGAGCGGCTTGTTTTGAGCTAGGTGCAATACATCGGATTTATTATTCCACTGCGTAAAACTATAAAATGAAACGACTACCTTTTTTATTCCTTTTGTGTTTATCTTTTACCATGGTGCTAGCACAAAGTGAAGTTCCTCAAATTAAGCATGTAAAAATGTATGAATATACTGAGGCAGAATTTTTACAAAAGGACCGGCTAAAAAAGGATGACTATCTAAAGTCAATAAAAAGATATGATGAACGCAACAACATAATCGAGGAGATAGATTACGCCAAGGACAAGGATGGAATTTTAGAAGTAAGAGATCGAAAAACGTATTTTTACGAAACTTCAAATACCAGAATTAGATATTCTTATGATTATGATAGCCTTTCATCTATAACAACATATTTGAAGTTAAATGATGAGTTCAAAATGATAAGAGATGAACGGAAATTCTATATGGGTAAAGAAAGAGCAGTTCGGGATTTAGTAATGATAAAACAATGTTTTTATGATGCAGAATTTAGAATGACTCAGCTAATAAATCTGAAAAATAAAAGTGGCCTCATTGACACTGGAAGCATAAAATTGTATCATTATTTTAAGGATACAATCAATAATTTAGAATTCAAATATTCGCTTAATCATAATGGAGATACAACTGGAATCAATAGAAAAGAAAATGTAAACGATAAAAAGACTATCGAGAGAATATGGAGTAGATCAAATGGTGCTTTGGAAGAAAGAACACTAAAGGTTTCAGGAAGTTCCTCCCTTGACAATGTAAGACATGATTTCGCTTTTAATACTTATAATGGCGATACAATTCGCTATTATACACGTAAATACACCAAGATAGATTCCCTTAATGCAACTATTAGTAACTATATGAAATTCCCAAAAATGGGATCAGAAAAGAGAATAGAAATTAAAAAATTTAACAATAGAATAATTGAAAATATTCAGTTTGATCGAATTGATGGTATTTGGATTTTAAAGCGGAAAGATGAAAATACTTTTAATGAATTTAATGATGCTGAATTGACTATTAAAACAAGCTATGAAAATGGTGAAGCAGCAAGCGTTCGATTTATTTTTTATGAACATGAATATTATTGAAAGGTATTGAGTCAGAATCATTTATTCATTTCAGTCCCTAGCTTCAAGCCAAGGTTTACCTTTTTTTATTCTAAAGCCTAAGAACCTAAGATTTTAACCTATCTAGACCAATCAATATGGCAAGCCTATTCCTTGGAATTTTTATACTTCCCTTAACTGCTATTTTATTGCTATCATGGTTTATAAGTAAAAACGATCTATTCCTAAAATTATTAAAACTAGTTTGGGGCGGCTTAATTGCTTTGATAATTTTAGCCTCGATATTAGTTCCATTTCATAGGAAGAAAAAAGTTAAAAAGTCCGACATCTATGGTCAGTACATTATCGACCGTACTAAATTCCCTGGGAAGCAAGCCGATTGGCAATATGAACATTTTAGGTTTGAAATAACAAAGAGAAATAAGTTAATATTTCATCATACAGATGGAAAGGAAATACTTAAATCGGATACGGCTCATGTGAAGTTCCTAGAGTATCACGCAAACAATAGAATAAGAATAATTAAGTACGCCCCCATGCACCACATTGTCGATTCGGAACCAACACTTTATAGAAATATTTGGTCGTTTTATTATGTCTTTGAATCTCCAGAATTTGGAAATGTATTTTTTACAAAAGGAAAATGGAAGGCTTTGAAATGATTAAATATTTAAGTTCTTTCCCAAGTCAAACAAAAATCAAAATTCAAAAAATGACACTCTACGATACAAGTTTTAAAATGCTAGGACAATCTAAAAATAAATCTAG
>CAKZUK010000046.1 GCA_937921775.1 uncultured Saprospiraceae bacterium | reverse complement strand
TACATTACTATATAGGTGCTATTGTGTACCAAACACAAAACACTGATGAGCTTTGCTCGAAGCTGTTTTCGAGAAAGCTTATAAGTTAATAGTTGTTAAATCAATAGAAAGCAGGTAAAGAAGGGATGCTTCATTTTGCTTGGGGCAAACAAATAGCGTATAAATCATTACAATTTATTAACTACTCATTACTGAGCTTTCTAAGATTTATCGGTTAAGGGAAATAGAATCGGTTTGAGGAAAAAAGTTGAAAGGATCGATTTGTTTTTCTAACAAAACCATTTCAACAAGTACAAATATGAAGAATAAAATTTGGAATTAAAAGCAAATCGTGACATGTAATGCTCAGTTTAAGATGAACGGTCAATAATTCCGATGAACGGTCAAATAAATTTCTTACATCCTTAACTTATCATTTGAATAATGAAATATTTGCATGTATAATTATCTAATTATAAGCTTAAGAGTGCATAAGCTATTTAGAATTTCAAAAAAAGTCCTATAAAGAAATTTCACTTTTAAAGCGTCGAAAAGCGTCAATAAATGCTTGTTTTCGTCGTCTTCCCAATTGTACCTTTTCGCCGTTTTTTAGCTCTAATAGAAGGGAAGGTCGGAGTTGCAATTTATCTACATAAGAAAGGTTTACAATGTGCTGTTTATGCGATCTAAAGAAATGGTCGGCTGGCAATTCTTTTTCATAGTCGCGTAAACTCTTAGTTGTCACCTGCTTGTTATTTGACTTTTTATTGTTAAAATGTACGGTAGATAAATCTCCTGAAGATTCACATCTAATGATATCACTCACATTTATTACGAGGGTTTTTCCTTTTATTAAGGGAACTGTAAGTACATCTGAAAAAGGTTCTATAACTGGCAGGATAGAATCAGTTAGCTCCTTTCCTTCTTGCTCCTTTTGGTGCTCAGTATGAATTTCCTTTTCCAGAATTCTCATTTGAGCCTTTTTAATAACCTTATTCAAAGTGGCTATCGTTAAAGGTTTTTTGACGGTGTCTATAACTGGAAAATCAAATGTCGTAGCGACTTCTTCAGGGTGGGTGTATAAGAAAACAACTTGAGGATTAAATACACGTAGGGATTGTATTAACTTAGGAGTATTGGTCGAAGAAAGTTTAGCATCCAGGAAAATCAAATCAACTTCCTGCTGTGAAAGTGCCTGCTGAAGAGCATCAAAAGAATCACAAATCAATATTGTTGACATGTCCGGAAAATGAATTTCCAGAAAGAGCTGTAGTAGCTGTAAGTTTTTTAGATCGGCATCAGCAATACCAACCTTTAGCGGGAATCGTAGAGTACTCATTTAGAAAAGGAGTAGTTTTTGTGTTTAACATTTGGTTTGGTAATAAACACTATTCATAATATGAATAGACAAAATCTGATTCTAATCATTTATTATAAGTGAAATACAATCACTTATAACAATAAAATTAAGTCATTTTTAAATCTCCAACTTTTCTTTCTTAGAGCGATGAGCTGGTAAATTGTTTATTTGGTTTATTAACGGCCCTTAAAGTTAACACAAATGTGACAATTTCCCAAAAGTAAGAAAAGAAGTTGTTATAAAATAGAATGACGATTCTATGGCGAGCGATTGAATCTATGTTAAAACAATTTCAAAGTTAATTAATCTACCTGATGTAAGTCGTCGCCAAATCCATTAATTCGATTCCTGCAAGGCTCTTTTTATTCATCAACACAGCACTCCAGGTGAAAGGTCTATTTGGGATTCCCCCCTCACAAATAAGCTGTGCAAATGGGATACAAAAAGGGCAGCACCTCAACGAAGCACTGCCCTTTATAAAACCTTTAAAATAAAAAATAAGTTTCTCTTATTGATAAACCCGAACGTAATCTATTTCCATCTGCCTCGGCCATATCGACTCATCAATTCCATGTTTACCTCCCCAATAACCGCCAACAGCTACATTTAAAATTAGATGAAACTGTTGGTCAAAGGGCCAAGTTTGGTAATCTTTATGCTCGTTTTTAAACGAAAAGTATTTTACATCGTCTATCAACCAGACGATTCCTTCTTCATTCCATTCGATCACATAGTTGTGGAATTCTTTTTCACTATTTGGATTGTAAATATTACCACCCACCTGTGTTTTAATCATTCCATTGTACGCCTCGGTGTGTACTGTTCCGTAAATACTATCTGGCAAATATCCTACATTTTCCATGATGTCAATCTCTCCACATTTGGGCCAACCTCCGTAAGGACTTTCTGTTGGTAACATCCATATAGCAGGCCAGACACCACGGCCAGAAGGTATTTTTGCTTTTATTTCAATGCGTCCGTATTTCCAATCGCCTTTTCCTTTTGATACCAAACGAGCAGAAGTGTAATCTCTATCTTCAAACTTTTCTTTTCTGGCTTCAATAATTAAACTTCCATTTTCCGAACGAGCATTTTCGAGACGATCTTTTGTGTAATATTCTTTTTCGTTGTTGCCCCAACCACATCCACAAGGTAGGTCGCAACCTGTACCTACATCATAGCTCCATTTTGTTGGATCAGGCAAACCATCTTTATCAAATTCATCTGACCAGATGAGTTGTAATTCTTGATTTACCGCTTTACTAGCTTGAACACTTTCATTTTCATATTGTCCTCTATAGCAGTAAGATATTGACAGAAGAAACGCCAACGAAAAAACACTAAATAATGATCTCATATTAATTTAAATAAGCTAAATACTAAACAAAAAATAGGAGCTTGGCACAGAGTCTGTACCAAGCTCCAAACTAAGTGGATATTATTTAGAAACGATAAACTTTTCAAGTGCAATCTGCTGATCAGATTCTACCATTACGTAGTAAAGACCATTAGACAGATCGACAGTCTCAATCGCATGCTGTGTAGCAGTTGCACCTATTGCAGCCTGATAAACAACTTGACCGATTGTATTTGTAATTCTTAGTGTACGTTGCGCTTTAGCTGCGTCATCAAAATAAAGCATCACAGGAGTACCATTCGTAAGTGATGGCGCTAAACGGAATATTGTATTTTCCGAAAGGATATTCTTTGTTCCAATACCTATACAATTCACACAAGCGTTGAAACATACAAGGTCCATTACTATGTCATCAGATCCTGCTACATCAAGAGTTCTGTTGGTAAAGGCACCAGTTGTCAAAGTACAAGCAGCATCTTCTGTTGGATCCAATATTTCTTCACCAGCCCAACCTCCATTGAGGAACTTAAACTCAGCTAAGCCTTGAGGTACCTCCATTGTCAAAGTCCAAATATCATCATTGTCTGGATCTTCCATTGCCAAACCACCTGACCAGCCATCAAAGTTAGCTCCAATAAATACACCGTCCATACTAGTTGCTTCATCTTGCATATTTACCTGGAAGGTAACATTCAAAGGCTCTGCAATAGGTGTACATTCTAAGTCATCAGAACATTCCTGGAAGCAAGTATTGATCACCGTATCCTGCGTTACAGCTGGAATGAATCGATCGTTGTAGTTAGCAGGATCAGCACAAGACTGCCCTGCGATATTTTCTTTACAAGAGTAATCGGCACAAGCTCCATTTGTAAAAGTATAGAAGCTAGAAAATCCTACTGGCTGCATAACAGTGATCGTATAAACACCGTCACCATCTGGATCTAACATTTCGTTATCACCTGGGTTACCAAAGTTACCACCACCTGCTACATACACTCCTCCTGGATCAACATCCCATTCGTTCATGTTTAAGTTCATTGTGATAGATACCATGTCAGACGAAACTGGTGTACAGTTTGTATCATCAGTACATTCTGCAAAACAAGTATTGATTACTGTATCTTGATTAAATGTTACTGCAAGTCGATCATTAAAGTTGTCAGGATCCGCACAAGGCAAACCTTCAATATCTTCTTTAGCATCCCACCAGTCTCCATTTACAAAAGTATAGTTACTAGTAGTTCCTGCTGCTCTCATTAAAGTAACTGAATAGATTCCGTCACCATCAGGGTCCAACATCGGGTTATCACCTGGCTGACCGAAAGCAGCACCACCTGCTAGTGATACTCCATCTGCAGAAACTGTATATTCACTCATATTCACATTCATTGTGATGGACACCATGTTAACTGGAGTACAATTTGTATCATCGGTACATTCGGCAAAACAAGTATTGATTACTGTATCTTGGTTCACTGTTACTGGCAGTCTATCATCGAAGTTATCCGGGTCCGAGCAAGGTAAACCTGCAATATTTTCTTTATCACCCCAGCCTGATCCATTTACAAAAGTATAGTTGCTAGTAAATCCTACTGGTCTCATTAGCGTAATTGAATAAATTCCATCTCCATCTGGGTCTAACATTGGGTTATCACCTGGACCTCCAAAACCAGAACCACCTGCTAGTGATACGCCATCTGCAGAAACTGTATATTGGTTCATGTTCACATTCATTGTGATGGACACCATATCAACTACAAAACCACAAGCATTACAGCTATTAAAACAAACGGTTGGTAAAGTTGCATCACCATTTACCGTTAATGCTCTATTTGTAAAACCACCATTTGAAACGGTACAAGATTCACCTCCGACGAACGACTCTTCAGCCATCCAACCATCAATCTGGTATTTGAATTCAATATTGCCTGCTGGAATAGCATAGGTTGCTTCCCATACACCATCCATATCATCATCAGCTAATGGATTGTCGGTAGCAGCCCAACCGTTGAATGTTCCACTTACATAAACTGTCGTAATTGGAATTCCAACATATTCATTCATGTCTACGCTAAAAGTCACCATCCCGTCAACTCCAAGAGGTGTACAGTTTGTATCATCGGTACATTCGGCAAAACAAGTATTGATTACTGTATCTTGGTTTACTGTAATTGGCAGTCGATCATTAAAGTTGCCAGCATCCGCACATGGCTGACCTGCAATATTTTCTTTCTCACCCCAGCTTGGTCCATTTACAAAAGTATAGTTACTAGTAAATCCTACTGGTCTCATTAAGGTAATTGAATAAATTCCATCTCCATCTGGATCTAACATTGGGTTGTCACCTGGACCTCCAAAACCAGAACCACCGGCTAGTGATACTCCATCTGCAGAAACTGTATATAGATTCATATTCACATTCATTGTGATGGACACCATATCAGCTACAACACCACAAGCATCGCAGCTATTAAAACAAACGGTAGGTATAGTTGCGTCACCACTGATCGTTAGTGCTCTATTGGTAAAACCACCATTTGAAACGGTACAAGATTCACCTCCGGCGAAGGTCTCTTCAGCCATCCATCCATTAACCTGGTATTTGAATTCAATAGGTCCATCTGGAATCGCGAAAGTTGCTTCCCATACACCATCCATATCAGCATCTTCCAATGGATTATCGGTAGCCCCCCAGCCATTGAATGTTCCACTTACGTAAACTGTTGTAATAGGAATTCCAATGTATTCATTCATGTCTACACTGAAGGTTACGTTAGCATCTACAGGAGGAGTCATGCAAGTCCCATCAGTAGAACATTGTGCAAAACAAGTAGTGATGACCGTATCCTGCGTAACAGCTGGAATGAATCGATCGTTGAAGTTGTTAGGATCCCCACAAGCTTGACCTGCGAGATTTTCCTTACAAGAGTAATCTGCACACGCTCCATTTGTGAAGGTATAGAAGCTAGAGAATCCTACTGGCTGCATAACAGTAATAGAATAGATACCATCTCCATCTGGATCTAGCATTTGGTTGTCTCCTGGGTTACCAAAGTTTCCACCACCTGCAACATAAACTCCGCTTGGGTCAACGGTTTCGTTTTCCATGTTTACATTCATTGTGATAGACACTTGGGCAGACAGGCCAAGAGAGGCAAAAAGCGCAAAAATAAAAAGTAAATTTCGTTTCATAATATCCAAATTTTAAGTGATTTAAAGAGTTTAGGTAATTGATTTTGAAAGTTGTTTCAAGATTATCTTCAGGGTTATTAATACGACAATTGGCTATTTGGGTTACAACAGCTATACTTTACAGTAAATATATCGTAATTATTCAATTTAGCTTTCTATTTAGGCTTAAACCAAATAATATTTCAAAACTACCTGTTTAATTATCCTAAAATTAGGCTTAAAAGCTGACTTACAGAAATATATATATACGACAAGTATACTTGATAAAGTGAGATTTGGTAAATTTACTTCTACTATTGAAAAATTCACCTCGACATTAATACGACAGTTAAAATTTTATTACTTATTTTAGAGGAAGTTTAATAAAACCCGATGATAATAAGATACTTACTAGTTGGATTTATGTTGATTTTGGGTGTGAGTTGCCTTTTCTCTCAAGGAAATAATATTGGGCGCCTACCTATCCACAACTTTTCCAATAAAACCTATAAAGGCGGTACTCAAACCTGGGATATCGATCAGGACAAGAATGGCGTAATGTATTTTGCCAATAATGATGGCCTACTTACCTATGACGGTACGTATTGGCAGGTCTTTCCTATTACTAATAATACGGTAGTTCGCTCGGTTTATATTGCTGATGATGGCAAGATATACGTAGGAGGACAGGGCGAAATGGGCTATTTTTTCCCAGATGAGCGTGGTACACTTGTTTATAACTCGCTGAATGAGCTTGTTCCTGAGGAGCATAAAAACTACGCAGATGTTTGGAACATCCTATCATATAAGGATAAAGTGATATTTCAAACTGGTAAAAACATCTTTATATACAAGGCTGATCCGGCCTCTATGATAGCACTTCGATCTGGAGGATCTATTGAGTTTAGTGGGGTTTTTAAGGACCAATTATTCATCAAAGATCAGTACAAAGGACTACTCAAACTAGAAGACGATGCCTTCGTCATCTTGCCAATTGAGAAGATTGCGAGTCCGATCACTTCCTTTCTTCCTTTAGATACGGATCGCACCTTAGTGACTACGCTTAAAGATGGTATGTTCATTTTTGATGGAGTATCATTGACACCTTTTAATATACCGGGTGATGATTTTATCAAAGACAAACGAATTTACAATGCAAGCCTTTTAACGGATGGCAATATCGCCTTGGGAACTTCTTTGGCAGGCTTGCTAATCATTGACAAAAATGGTAAGGCATTGCGTCATATTCAGAAAGAGTCAGGGCTTCAGAATTCTAACATACTCTGCGTCTACCACGATCGGGTCAATAATATATGGTTGGGACTAAATAATGGAATTGACTATCTGGAATATGAATCGCCTTTGACTTATATCTACCCTGATGGTGAGCTGGAAGGAACTGGATACAGCGTAGAAATACAAGACGACATAATCTATTTCGGAACCTCCAATGGACTTTACCATACCGATTGGAAGTCCGATTACAATCCATTTGACAAGCAACAATTTCAATTTATCCCAGGAACAGATGGTCAAGTCTGGGGGATGTCTACGCTGGATGATCAACTGATCTTAAATAGTCATGAAGGTGCCTTCAATATTAATGGCAAAAATAGCAAGCGGATTTCTGATTTCAGTACTTGGAAGCATGTTTTGCTAAACGATCAATTGGCACTTTGTGGTGGCTATAATGGTTTATCGCTTTTTAGCAAAAAGAATAATCAGTGGACGTTTACAAAACAACTAAAAGGCTTCACTGAATCCAGTAGGGTATTAATTAAAGAGAACAATGGATCCGTTTGGGTATCACATCCATATAGAGGAATTTACAAAATCAAGCTAAAAGATGATCTGAATTCTGTAGATGTAAGTTTTTATACCTCTGCCAATGGTCTACCTTCTGATTTGAGCAATTATGTATTTTCCGTAAACGGCAAAGCGCTATTTACAACAGAGCAGGGTGTCTATCAATATGTGGAAGAAGAAGATAAGTTTGCGCCCTACCCTATCTTGAATGACTACCTCGGTGATCAGGAATGGGTCAAATCACTAAAGGAAGACAGCAATGATAATATTTGGTTTGTAACGAATAAAAGTGTGGGCTATCTAAATGTACAGCAAGATGGTTTACAAAATCGAATTACTAAAAAAAGCTTTCCAGGAATTGAAGACAACCTAGTTGGTGGTTTTGAACATATTTATCCATTTGATGCTAAAAATATTTTCTTTGGAGCAGAAAAAGGCTTCATTCATTATGACACCGAAAAAGGTGAGTTAGCTGCACGAACACCAAAAGTGCTTATTAATAAGGTATACCTCGTTGCAGAAAATGACTCCTTGATATTCGGTGGATATTTTATTGATGCCGATACCATTGCATCAAAGCAAAGTGAAGCAGTCGTATCCTTTGATGCTGACCATAATGCTTTTAGTTTTTTCTATTCGTCTACATCCTATGCTTCTAAGTCAGGTATTGAATACCAAACCTTACTCGTAGGTATGAATGAAGATTGGACGACTTGGAGCAAAAAAAGCGAAAAAGAATACACAAATCTCTCCCCCGGAGAATACACCTTTCAAGTTCGTGCCCGAAATGCCTATGGCAAAATCAGTGAGCCTGCGCAATTTTCTTTCGAGATCGATGCTCCTTGGTATGCCACTACACTGGCCTTTATATTTTATACACTTATTGGCCTAGGACTTTTAGGCGGCATCATGTATCTCCAGCGGAATCGCTATGAAACGGAAAAAGAACAATTGATGTCGGTCCACGAAGAAAAAGAGAAACAACAGCAGCAGATCGTACAAGAAACGGAACAAGAACTCAATACGCTTCGCAATGATCAACTGGAAAAAGAAGTCCAATTCCAGAAAAAAGAACTGGCCAGCGCCACCATGCACATTATGCAAAAAGGTGAAATGATCAACAGCATTCGTGAAGATCTCGCCAAAGCCATTCAAAAGAATGCAGATCCTGCGCAGGTTAAAAAGGACATTGAGAAGATTATCCGTATGCTACAGCAGGACTCAATCCTGGACGATAGTTGGGAGCAGTTTACCCTCCACTTTGATCAGGTTCATAGTAACTTTTTGAAAAATCTACGCGAAAAATATCCGCACCTCACCAATTATGACCAAAAAATCTGTGCTTACCTTCGCATGAATTTATCTACTAAGGAAATAGCTACCCTCATGAACATCTCAGTCCGTGGCGTGGAAGGTAGTAGATATCGGCTTCGAAAGAAGCTGGACATTCCTAAGGAGGAGAATTTGGTGAAGTTTATTCAGCGGGTATAAAAGGAGTGGAGACTTGGAGCTCAGAACAGGCTTTTTTCTGACTAACATTTTAACCAACTAGAGGCTGTCTCATAAGTAAGAGAAAAAAATGGAATTTCAAAATAATATTTGGAGAAAGAGAATGAATAGGTATCCGGTTAGGGGTTTCCGGTATCAGGCGAGCGTGAATGCTACTGTGTTCACATTCGCCTGATACCGGGGACCAGAATAACGAAGTAGACAAATTTAATTCTATCTATTTTTTTGATCTAAATGTTATGAGACAGCCCCTTGATAATTTCTGAAGGCATAGCCTTCTAAGCCTCAATGTCAATGTAATAGTTATCGTCATAGAGAAATTTTGAACCTGTCGGAGTCTATCTGATTAGCTAGACTCCGACAGGTTCAAAATTCCTCAACAAGATTCTTCCCATTCCCATGGCATTGCCCTCATGACTATACGCTCCACAGGTCGCAATTATCAAAACGTGAATCCAAAGCTCTCAGAACATGACCACCTTCAAAGGAGGTGGATTTCTAAATTACATTAATAGTTAGCTCCTGAGGAGTGAATAATCCTGCCTGACGTTTAACGTTTGACTCACTCATCCAGCATTAGTATTGCCTAGTTTAAATCCGCAGGACCTAAGCCTTAGCTAGCCTTGCGGAGTGCATTCATAAGCCAATCTCTCAGGCCATCAGCCAAAAATAACAACTAATTAATACCCTCATTCCGCTAAAAAGTTGAGCTGCGCGCTGGCTGAGCCTATATAAAGCTAAGTATTACATCCCGCTGAGCGTAGTAGAAGCTAAACCTAAAACCAAGTCTTTTACGCGCATTTTACGCCTTGTTGTACCAATGTCGTAGTGTTTTTACACATAATTTTAAAAATTCCCTTGGCTTTTTTTCATGCAA
>CAKZUK010000045.1 GCA_937921775.1 uncultured Saprospiraceae bacterium | reverse complement strand
ACAGGTCGACCGAGAATTGATTTTGGCGTTCGGAACAAGATATAAATGTAAAATGTAAAACCACAAAATGTAAAATGTAAAAGTTTGCCCGCGAACGCAAAAAGACTTTGTTTGCTACGATTTTCGGCCACTTTTACATTTTGACTTTTACATTTTGCGGGTTTACATTTAAAAACTTTGCTTGAAGTGATGCAGTAAAAAATCCAGACAACTGAATTGCTGGTCGACCTGTTCAGTCCGGCCTAAAAAAAGGTATCGGCCGGACTGAACAGTTAATTTAATTTTAATTCCTCAGGCAACCTTTTTTACCAAAACCATACATACCTTTATAGGACAGCCAAACTAACATGATTGAAGACCACCAATTAGTAGCAAAAATTCTCCTTGGGGAGAAACGATCGGAGCAGGAGCTCTATGATCGGCACGAGCGGCGATGGTTTAGATTATGCCTACGATATGGAAAAAGTCGGATGGAAGCGATGGATATTTTGCAGGAAGGTTTGATTGCAATTTTTAAAGATTTGCATCAATTTGATACAGAAAAAGGAACATTTGTACATTGGTCGAATCGGGTATTGGTGAATGCTGCTTTGCGATTTTTGAAAAAGAATCAATGGCAACAGACTTTTGTGGCCTTAGAAGCGGCTGAGAATGAAACAGAAATCACGGAAGATGCCCTAGATAAAATTGCTGCAAAGGAATTGATCCTTCTCATTCATCAACTACCACTGGGCTATCGAATTGTGTTCAACATGTATGTCATTGAAGGGTTTTCCCATAAGGAAATCGCAGAACAACTAAAGATAACCACTGGGACTTCAAAATCACAACTCTCAAAAGCTAAAAAAGCCTTGCGCAGTAAACTTGAATATTTTTTAAATGGATAAGAATAAAAATTTAGAAGAGTTCTTCAGAAATCGAGTC
Source organism: uncultured Saprospiraceae bacterium (assembly GCA_937921775.1). Taxonomy (GTDB): domain Bacteria; phylum Bacteroidota; class Bacteroidia; order Chitinophagales; family Saprospiraceae; genus CALGLS01. The sequence goes on along the minus strand of CAKZUK010000045.1, from coordinate 25,177 downwards.
AATGACCTTGACTCAGGTGGAGACGATTGGGATCGACCAGATGCTTCCGTATTTCGAAAGGCACAAGAGCAGTTCCCCACCCATCCGAAAAAACGAAATTGGGATTGGAAAATCATTGGTATAGCAATCCTTGCTGCTATGGCCTTGGGATTATTGACTACTGTTTTTTATTTGAACAAAAAGGCTACAACTTTAGAAGAGCAAATCCATATCGCACAGACTAAAGCTCAAACTGTTGACAAAAAATTAACTAATCTACAAAATAAATACACTAACGAAACCACTGAATTAAGTAATCAAATCGCTGCATTGAGTTTGCAAAAGGAGCAGATAGGAAATAAAAATATCACTGAAACTAAACTTCAGCACATTGCTGATTTAAACAACACTTCCAAAAGCTCTACTTCTAGTTCTAGTTTTAAGCCTGATGGGAAAAAAGTAATCGCTGATTCTAATATTTCTAAAAAGGAAACTACTACTAAAGAAAAGTTACTGGAATGGACAAATGAACGTTTACAAACTAAGTCAACAGCAAGTACTATTCCTTCAACAGCAAATAAGATTCAAACAAGCGATAAAGACAAGACTAGTCAGCCTGTGATCGCTCAAAACAATCTTGCCCAAAGTAATACAAATAAAACTACAACAAATAAACACAATAAAACATTGGCAACAAGCCTCCCCTCTTTAGTTTTCGATGCTTTCAAAAACACCGCATCTAAAATCACCGCACTGACAACAGATGAGTACATTGTTAAAAAAATAATCACAGCTCATTTCTCAAAAGCAAACCGATTTGAGCTTGGTCTTTATGCTACTGGTTTGAATTTTAAAACGCCTACGAACTACAAGTTTAAGGAACAAAAAGAAATTGGCAGAAAAAACACCAACACTTACAATCAGGCCTTTGCACCAAGCCTTAAAATAGCTTACCGCATTAGTCCAAATCTATGGATCAACACCGGATTTCGAAAGACAAACGTAAACCTTAAGCAGAATTTTTCAACTGCACTTTTTTACGACAAATCTAGAGAATACACCGATGGTTTTGGCAAAAGATATAACACGCTAAGCTTTGATGAAACAGAAAGTGGTAGCGATGTAGCCAGTGACTTAAATTTTGAAATTCCGGAATTAACTGAGATTGACGACAAAGAATTATATTACGTCAGATGGAATCACATCAGAGATTTTAGCTGGACGCAAATTCCAATTGGTATGAGCTACTTCCAAGGCAAAGCTAATCTACAATGGTTTGCAACAGGAGGTATTGGCTTGAATTCCATATCGGGTTCTCAACGTTTTGATGACATTAATTTTTCTTATAAAGAGAAAGATCTTCCTATAAGAGATAGAGCTAACCCAAGAAAGGAAAATGAGTTTAAAACTCAATTCATAAGTGCTTCCGCTGGATTTGGACTCAACTATCAAATCACTAAACACTGGCAAGCTCGTAGCTCTTTCAATTTGGAACGGAATTTAATTCAGAAAAACCGAGTCATTGACTTAGGAGGTATCAGTCAGAATTTAGATGTAGGAATTGCTTACAGATGGTAAAGAAAAAATGTTCGACAGTGCTGATTTACCATCTAACTAACCCAAAAGACAACACGACACTCAAGTCTTCTTACTTCAATCCACACAGTTTCCAAAAAAATATCGTTCTTTGACAGATATCATTGGGTTCTATCACGGGATTTGTAAAAGAACCAAAAATATTATCTTTGAATTCAAAATAGAATAAAATGAAAAAATTACTCCTTTTACTAAGCTTATCCACCTTTGTATTATTCTCTGCTTGTAAGAAAAACAGCTTGGATAAAAACAAAGACGATTATGACAAAGAAGACTGGGATAAAGATGAATACGACAAAGACATTTGTTTTGAACTCGTATATCCCCTCACTTACGAAATGCCTGATAATTCTGAAATCCTGGTAGAAAGCGAAGAAGACCTGTGGACGGATATCAAAGCTTGGTATGAAGCGCACCCTGATGTGGCGGAAAAACCTAGCCTACAGTATCCTGTTGAGATCATGTACGGAGATGAGGACGACGAGGAGTCTGAAACACTGGTCATTAACAATGAAGATGAAATGATCGAAGCGAAAAAAGATTGTTATGAAGATAAAGAATGCTTTCACTTAGTGTACCCAATTACTTACGAAATGCCTGATGGTTCTACCGTTTCTGGCGACGAAGAAAATGTTTGGGCAGCCATTAAGGCTTGGTACCTTGATCATCCTGACTCAGAGGAAAAACCTAGCTTACAATATCCAGTTGAGATCATATACGGAGATGACGACGAGGAGTCTGAAACACTGGTCATTAACAGTGAAGATGAAATGATTGAAGCGAAAAAAGATTGTTACGACAAAAAAGACGCTTGCTTCAAATTGCTATTTCCTTATTCCTTTATCATGCCTGACGCTTCTGTCATAACAGCCGACAATGAAGATAACCTCTGGGCTGCAGTCAAAGCTTGGTATGAAACCTATCCTGATGTCGCAGAAAAACCAACACTTCAATATCCTGTGGACGTAATCATTAATGAGGACTGGGATGATGATGTAGAAGGCGAGACTATGACGATCAACAATGAAGAAGAAATGATGGCACTCAAAACCGATTGCTATGAAGCCGATGAAGCTTGCTTCGATTTAGTTTTTCCAATCAGCTTCACCATGCCTGATGCCTCTATTATCTCTGGTGATGATGAAGAAATACTTTGGAATGCGATCAAAGCATGGTATGAAGCGCACCCTGATCTGAGTGAGGAAGACAAACCTCTTTTGAATTATCCAGTTGATATCGAATATGAAGATGAGACTATCGCTAGTATTGCAGACGAGGAAGCGATGATTCTTGCCAAAGAGGATTGTTATATTGATAATGATGAGTAAGACTTGGCTCTTTAGAATATAATCGGTAAATCCCGAATCTGTTGACTACAGGTTCGGGATTTGTTTTTAGCACTTTAGTTTTCGTTGCAATTATTTAGCGCTTCAATAAGCTTGTTGATTCTAGTTCAATAGTAAAGCTTAACAAGCTAAGTGGCGCTCAATCTGGCAGGATTTTTAAATCTCACTTTAGTCTGAATAATTATTTAAAAGAAGTCCTTAATCAAATCCAAGGATTTATCGTAAATTAGCCCCGCCAGATTACCATTAGAAATTGAAATAAAAAAACTATGTACACTCGTCGCACTTTTCCCGTCATGGGAATGATTAAATGGACTCAGAGATATATTTTCATCTTTTTATGTATCTCTTTAATCCCTGTTTTTTTATTCGATGTTTTACATTGGAAATGGTTGCACCTCCCGTGGCTACCGATTGGATTACTGGGTACAGCTGTCGCCTTTATTGCAGGTTTTAAAAATAATGCTTCTTATGACCGCCTTTGGGAGTCTCGGAAGATTTGGGGAGGGATCGTTAACTCTTCTCGTTCTTGGACCACTATGGTAAAGGATTTCATAACCAACGATCATGCAACACAACCAGCTAGTGAAACTGAATTTAAAGCAGTCCATCGTGAACTCGTGCACCGACACGTAGCTTGGCTCACCGCGCTCCGCTACCAACTTCGTGCAGACAAACCTTGGGAAGGGCATTTAAAGAAAAAAACAAATGCAAAATATCAAGATGCCCACTACACCATACACGAAGATGAGACGCCACTAGACACAGCTATAGCTCCTTACATTTCTAAAAAGGAAAAAGAGACTGTATTTGCAAAAGGAAATCGTGCATCTCAGATTTTGGGTATCCAGTCGACTCGACTTCGCGAACTCAAACAAAAAGGTTGGATCGAAGATTTCCGACATATGGAAATGCAGAATATGATCGTAGAGTTTTACACTTTGCAAGGTAAGTCTGAGCGAATTAAAAACTTCCCCTACCCTCGCCAATTTGCAACACTAAACTTTCTCTTTGTTTGGATTTTTATTTTCCTACTTCCTTTTGGTGTAATGAATGAGTTTGAAAAGATTGGAACCACTATAATCACTGAAATGAATAATCATCAACATACAGACAGTGGTTTTTTTCACGGTATTTCACATTTCATTGGGATGCATTTTGTATGGCTGTCTATTCCTTTTAGTGCACTCATTTCTTGGGTCTTTTACTGCATTGAATTGATTGGTGAGGCGACCGAGAATCCATTTGAAGGTGGACCTAATGATGTACCGATCACCAACATGAGTAGAGGTATTGAAATTGATATTCGTCAACTGATTGATGACACGGATATTCCGGCTCCTTATGAATGGCGAAATGATATTATTATGTAATTGTCCTTATAGGGGATGGGAACCTCGTATGTTAGCTCTCGGGCTGGTTCCCATCCCCCTTAGGCAAAGCCAGATTCATCAAAACTTAGGACAACCAAAGCTATTGTACTCCGCCTTGCCGCCCCAGCTATCCTTATCATTCCATAGATTATAAGAGACACTGATATTCGTCATAAAATACCAATCTTTACGATCCGAATTTCCTCTTTGAGTTCCAGTGCTTACTGAGACAGGATCTGTTCCTAAAAACTCTCCAGTTCGGTTGCCAAGGAGTGCTGCTTGTTCACCATTTTCTGCAAACAATTGTGCATAATTGACATAGCTACCACTTACATCATCCAAGTAATCTGTAAACAATTTTCTGAATCCCATTTCCAAACTAACATTGAAGTTTTTATTGACTGCAAATTTCAAACCTGCTCCCATTGGAATAGCAAACTGCGTTCGATTATATTTTTTACCAAATCCATCAATCCCCTGCCCTTCTGTTCCTAAAGGTTGCAATTCAATCAATCGACCTTCATAATTTGCTTCTGGGTTAAATCGAAATATTGCAAGTCCTCCAAAGACATAAGGTGTCATTCGTTTGTGACGTCCCAAAATATTATACTCTCCAATCAAAGCTAGCTCCATTATCTTGGAACGAAAACTTAAGTTTCTAGACAATCTACTTTCGTCTTTTGAATCAGCATCATCACCTGATACCGTTCCGTATGAAAAATTAACTCGATATCCAAAATAGCGATTGGCATTATATCGACCATAAATTCCGAGAGAAGGATGTAGATTGGAAACACTAGCAACTGCTTGACTCGGCGACAGGTCTCCTTGATAACCAGAAGCACCGAATTGCAAGCCTACTTCAATGTTTTGGGCAGTTAATAAAATAGGTAAGCTCAGGGCGAATAAAATTAGTATGCGCTTCATCTTAATTTTTTTATGGTAAAAAAATACCCACTTGAATGGGAATACATAGACCTTGTTAAAAAAGCTAAAATGTATAGTTTGTTTCCATAAAAAAATTAGTGCTTGGCGAATAATGGGAGTATAACGGTGTGCGCAAAAAGAAAATTATAATTCTTTAGAAAAAAAGTGATAAGAAGTCTGCTTGGTCTATTTCTTTACAAATCTGTAACTGTTCCGTATCTTTTTTAGGACAGGTTTTTTTTGAGATGTTTGGGACTCTTTTAGTTGAAGTATCCGTCCTGAGCTGTTCCATCTGTGTTGCCCCTTAGCGGGCAAAAACAATCACCGAAGCAAACTAACATCCCCTTTATAAACCTTCTCTGACCCATCCAAAAAAATCGCCTCAATAAAGTAAGCATACACGCCAATCGCAGCATCCTCTCCTCTTATTTTTCCATCCCATCCCAAAAATGGTTCACCGCCACTAATATTCTCTTCCCGATAAACTTCAGCACCCCAACGATCGAAAATTGCAAAGGTTTTTACAGTTGCCAAAGCGATCGATTCATAATACTTAAAGAAGTCATTCTGGCCATTACCGTCAGGCGAAAAAGCATTGGGAACATAAAGACGAATGTTCTCTTTATCCACTCGGACTTCAACGGTATCCTTTGCAAGGCATCCATAAATATCTATCGATTCTAAATAGATACTAGTACTAGTATAAGTTTGATAATTTTCTAAAACCAAGCTTTCCGCAAAAGCTAAATAATTTTCGTCAAACCAACTAAAGAGTATCAGTCTCGGATCATAAAAATCAGGTACAATATCTACCGTCTCTCCCAATATTAAATCAATAGGGGAAGTAATATTGACGCCCAAGCTAAGGGGAATCGTAGACAACTCCAGTTGTACAATACTATCACAGCCAGCCACAGTAGCAAGCGTATATTCGTAATCACCAGGCATAGTCAATTCAAGATCAAAAAAACGATACAATTCACCTTCGCAAAAAGTATCTCGAAAAAATGACGAAGCATTCGAACTCACATCCAGTGTAAGTTGCACGATCGAATCACAAGCATCCACTGCTTCAATTGTCGTTTCATAATAACCCGACATATCAAAAGTATCCGTTCCAACTATGTAGTTTTCGTTTTCACAAATATCGATGTTGATTGGCGCATAATAAGGTGGAATTCGCAAGTCGTATTCTTTCGAATAATTACACTCGCCGTTCGTCGTAATTATCACCATATAAATTCCTTCTGGATCATCAGTATCCAAAGTTATACTTGCATTCGTTTCACCAACTATTGCGATCCCCTCAAAATACCACTGGTAAGTTTCGCCTGGTTCATTCTCAACCGTCACTACAAGGTTATCTTGACAGACAGAACCAGTTACACTTTCAAAAGGAACACCAAATGCATTGACTTCTGCCAAGGCCAAACGGTCTGCATAGAAATAAGGATCCAAAGCCCAGTTGGTGTTAGCGGAACAACTAGGCCCCAACACAATCACCTCATAAGCCTGATCAGCTTCAAATTCTACAACAACGTTTACCCATTCATTATTCCCGCTCACCGTTTGCTGCGTCAACTCTACATATCCAGATACATTTGTTGGACAACCAATATCAAAAACATCCCCTCCAAATGGCAAAGCATTACAATCGGTTGAACCGAAAAAAGCCATATCAAAAGAAGTACTCCCTACCACATTATTTTGAAATCCTACAAAGAAATCTAGCCGATAGGTTACACCAATCACCATTGGTTCAGTCAAACAAGCGCCAACATATTCTTTGTAGTTTGGTCCAGCAAATGATTGTCCATCTCTAAACCCAACACCGCCTTCTCCATCTGGAAATGGTAGTGGTGCCACTGCAGGAATTGAAGTATTGCCAAGGTATCCCTCACAAATGTGTACATAATCGGAGGTTGCCTCTGAAGCCTGAATCCAGCTTTCGGCACAGTTCAGCATTTCATTCGCGTTGGGGCAACAGCTCATTTCTTCAAAGGAAGGATTGGGAATCAAAGAGGATTCAATCAATGAATTGCAAAAGCAATCCTCTTCATCATTGAGGTCGACAAAGCCATCGCCATCATCATCAATTCCATTATCGCAAATTTCTTGCGCTTGCAAGGAATTTGCGCCTATGATTAGAAGGCAGATGAGACTTATGTGTTTTAGAATTTGTTTCGTCATTTTTCTGTTGAATATTGGGATTCAATACTTTGCAAAATACGAAACTTTTGGGAGAAGTAAGGACGCTTTCATGTCCGATCGCTGCGCTAAAGGACAGCACACGACCGTAGATTTCACCTTCTCTAATTCTTAGCCTTGTATTTATTAAGTCGCTTAGCCAATTTGTTTGACAGCAAGGCGGTCTGATAACAACACAGCATCAATCACCAAACCAATCTGTTCAAACTCTAGTAAAAATCCATCGTGACCATAATAGCTTTCGATTTCCACGTAAGTGGCGTTTGCCAAATGATCAGCCATATATTTTTGCTCCACAGGTGGGATCAATAAATCAGAATCAATACCAATACAAAGTGTTTTTGTTTTTATCTCGCTTAGCGCTTTTTCTACTCCTCCCCGACCACGACCAATATTGTGGGTATCAAGTGCTTGCAACAGACAGTAATAGCAATGCGCATCAAAACGTTTCACTAGCTTTTCGCCCTGATAACTGATGTAACTGGCAGAACGGAAATTCTCAGTTACCTCATCATTTAATTCTGATTGCTTTTGTACAATTGAGGTATACGTTCGATAAGCCAACAGAGCCATACCACGTGCCGCTTTCAATCCTTTTTGTCCTACTTCCGATGCATTGGTGTAGAAAGATTGATCTGCCTCGAGTGCTAGGCGTTGAGCTTCATGAATTCCGATTCCCCAGGCGGTCTCTTTTGCAGAAGAACACAGTAGCGCTAAATTCGCAACTTTATCACCAAGTAAGTAGGCCATTTCCAATGCAATATTCCCACCACAGGAACCTCCGATTAATAATTGAATTTGATTTAGTCCCAGTTTTTCAATCAGCTTGCTGTGCGCGACAGCAGTATCTCGTATTGTGAATTTTGGAAAGTTAAGTCCGTAACGTTCTTGGGTCTTAGGATTGATAAAGTCAGGTGAAGTGGTTCCATAGGATGAACCCAAATTGTTAGCACAGACAATGAAATATTTTTTGGGATCAAAGGTTTTGCTTTCGCCAAAAAGGCCATGCCACCAGTCTGTTACATCTGCGTTTGCGGTTAAAGCATGACAAACCCATATCACATTATTTTGCTGCTCATTAAGTTTTCCAAAGGTGCAGTATGCGATTTCCAAATTTGGCAACTCGCCTCCTAACTCTAAAGAAAATGGTGTTTCTAGTTTTAATTTATGAGTCATCTATATTTAATTTTCCAAAGCCTGAAAGATATCTCCAATAATGTCATCAATGTGTTCCAATCCAACTGAAATTCGAATCAATGTATCCGATATTCCAACCAACAAACGTTCTTCCTGTGGGACACGTAAGTGGGTGGTTGATGCGGGATGAGAAGCAATCGATCGACTATCACCAAGGTTAGCCGTTAGCGAAATCATTTTCAAATTATTTAAAAATTTACGGCCATCATCAATGTTGCCTTTCAACTCAAAAGTTACGATTCCACCTCCATGTCGCATTTGCTTTTTTGCGATTTCATATTGGGGATGCGTTGGCAAAAATGGATAATTGACTTTTTGTACATTTAGATGTTCGCCTAGCACCTCCGCTAGCTTCATTGCGTTTTCACAATGTCGATCCATTCGTACCGCGAGTGTCTCCAAGCTTTTTGACAAAACCCAGGCATTGAATGGTGATAAACTAGCCCCCGTGGAGCGAATAAACAAATACACTTGTTCAATCAGTTCCGCTGAACCGCCTACCATTCCTCCCATCACTCTCCCCTGTCCATCAATAAACTTCGTAGCAGAATGGATGACCAAATCAGCTCCATACTTAGCAGGGTTTTGAATGTAAGGTGTTGCGAAACAATTGTCAACGGAGTAAATCAATTTATGTTTTTTGCAAAAGCTACCTGCTGCTTCCAAATCAATCACGGTCAGGCCAGGGTTGGATGGTGTTTCTAAGTACAACATTTTAGTGTTGGCTTGTACTGCATCAGTCCAGCTTTCCATATCAAGTGGATCAACGAAGGTGCATTCTATTCCGTAATCTGGCAAACGTTTTTGCAACATATTAAAGGTTGATCCAAAAATAGCTCGCGATGCAATTAGGTGATCCCCCTTTTTCAGAAATGCCATAAAGCTTGCGTAGACGGCTGCCATTCCTGTAGCCATTGCCATTGCTTTTTCTACCCCTTCTAGGGCTGCCATTTTCTCTTCAAATTCGCTGACACTTGGATTGGAAAATCTGCTATAAATATTGCCTTTCTCTTCTCCTGAAAAGAGTGCTTGCATTTGCTCAGCATCATTAAATACGAAGGAAGAAGTTGGGAACAAGGGAGTACTATGCTCACGATGTTGTGTGGTTTCGGTTTGTATGCGTATAGCCTTTGTTTCGAATTTCATTTTAAGAACTTTTTTGACTTAAGTAACTTAACGAGATTCAATCAACTAAAGTTCAATTTTACACCAATAGCTGTTGAAAGGCGCAAAGATAAAAGAATGGAGATGGGAATGGGGATAAAAGCGAAGTGAAGCTACTTTAATATTCTTTATTGCCATTTTTGAGCAATGGCGATTGCCGTTTCAAGCATGACGGGATTCCAACTTTCTACATTCCAGCGAGAATTCGCTAGACTTGAATTCAGCAGTGCTGTCTTAGCAGTGGTATAGTCTGAAGTATTTTCGAGAATTTGACTGAGTTGTATTTGCTCTTGATGTAATTTTTCATCTTGAAGTGGTTCACCTAAATCAAAAGGAATGGCCGGTAAAAAGTTATTCGCAAAATTGTGCTGAGTCGATTTGGAATCAGTCACATCATTATAAGATTCAACGATTTGGTCCATTTGGAAAAAATCTTTTTGATATTGCTGTTGCTCCGACTCTGTGCTCAGTCCTGTCCCCAATTGTTCAAGCACGACATATTTAAGGTTGGGGCAAAGTGGGATTGCTTTTTCAAGCAATTGAAAAACTTCTAGAGGAACTGCATCGTCGTGGGTATCCCTTCTTACTTTCTTGTTTGGCTCCAGGCTTGAGTCTTCCCAAGAGCCACCAGAAATATGAATTTCGCGAACGCGATCCAAGGGATATAATTTTATGATATCCTCGAAGTTCTTTTCAAAATTATGAAGTTGACAAAACAGATTATGCAAATCTAAAATGATAAATCCATTGACCGATTCCATTAGTTGGTTTAAAAATTCGCCATGCCTTTCCACCTCATCGAGTGTGTATGCAAAAGCCAAATTTTCAAGTCCAACCGGACATTCGCAGGCTTCGTAGATTCGCTTCAAACGATCCTGCCCGATCGCTAATATTTTTTCTGTAAAGGGAAGACTAATGGGAGCACCTTTATGGAAGTTTTCTCCAGTCATAAAACCAAAATGCTCTGTGATGTGATCGAAGTTAAAGTTGTGAGAAACTTTCTTGAGATGTGCCAGCCATCTATTTTGTTCCTCTGACCACTTACCTGAAAAAAGAGAAAAGAAAACGCCATGCCCGATCAAACGATCCGCAGCACCAAATTCTTTCAACAAATCAATAAACCAATCTGGAATATTTCGAACTTTAAATAGGGAATCGAATGACCATTCAATTGCCTGAACCTTTTCCGTATGAAAAAGTGGCAGAGCTGTTTTTAGAATATTTGCATCGAGATTGCATGCTATGGAGGAATAGATTTTTGTCATTCTCTTGAGGTTTGGATCTAGGGTTTGAAGGGGATAAGGATTGAAGGGCTGAAGGACATGCGATCGCGAGCCTATTTAGTAACAAACAAACGCAGCATCTCGTGTGTCCTTCAATCCTTATGACCTTCAAGTCTTATTGCATTAACCCATCCCACAGCCCGGACAATCCTCCCAGTTGTGTTCTGAAGTTTCACCTTTATCTCTAGCTTGTTCAGCGTGATTAATATCACATTTTTCAGTGCAATTTTCGCCGTGCAAATCTACGACTGCATCATCATGTATTCCACAAGAGTTGAGTGTACCAGCTACGACTAATCCAGCAGCTATTGTTTTGAGAAGTGATTTTGAAATTTTCATTGCTTTATATTTTTTGTGTTAGTAAAATAGACTTATTGTCCTTTCCCTTATACACGTGAATATTGAATGAAGGGTTGGTTTGGTTTTATTTTTTTTTAGCTATTGCTTGAAAAACATAGATTTTACGGTCCTTTTCTAGCTTAGTTATTTCCTAACTACCCTCAGACCGCTAATTCAGTTGTCTTGACATTTATCAGCATCGCTGTCGGCAATAGTCTTTAAACCTTGCTCCCGACGCCAAAACCAATTAAGGGCCAGTCTGAATTGTCCTCGGCTTTAGGTTTTAAACTATTGAGCATTCAAGGCAAATTCAAAACCATTAAGCAATCAGCTCAAAACTCCCAGTAATATTAGCCGCTTTCCCCAGCATCAAAGAAACCGAACAATATTTCTCCAGGGACATTTCCATCGCTTGAGCAGCTTTCTTTTCTTTTACCTCTCCATAGATTTTATAATGCAAATGGATATCCGTATAAAGTCTTGGAACTTCCTCGCGTCGTGTGCCCTCCACCTCTACTTCTACATTTGTGATTCCTTGTCGCATCTTCTTTAAAAAGATAACGATGTCTATTGTACTACAACCTGCTGCAGCCACAAGCAAGGATTCCATTGGACCCATGGCTGTACCATCACCACTCAAATTTATTTCGTGCCCTTTTTCGTTGATCCCAACATAATGGTCGAGCGTGTCGTCTGTGGTCTTTAGTGTTATTTTCATTGTCTATTAAAGTTAAAGAAGTATGTAAGACTACCTATATGATAAGTGTTTGGAGATGGGAAGAACATAGGGCAGAGGAATAAGCTGTTACTAAATAGACTTCACTCCTCTTATGCCAACAAAGGGCAAGTCTGCGGAAAACTTCCATCCTCCAAGTCCCAATTCCCCACTCCCAATCAAATCTTCATTTCTGGAATATCCCCCTCAACGATAAGTCGCCCTTCTGTAGCATTCTGTATTTCTTCAACAGATACTCCCGGTGCGCGCTCTATTAATTTGAAACCATTTGGCGTAATATCTAATACCGCCAGATTGGTAACCACTTTTTTGACGCAAGCAACTCCTGTAAGGGGTAAAGAACAACGTTTCAATAGCTTAGATGCTCCTCTCTTATTGGTATGCATCATGGCTACGATAATATTATCGGCAGAAGCTACGAGGTCCATCGCCCCTCCCATTCCTTTGACCATACGGCCAGGGATTTTCCAGTTGGCAATGTCACCATTATCAGCGACTTCCATTGCTCCTAGTACTGTCAGTTGAATGTGTTGACCACGAATCATAGCGAAACTAGTGGCAGAATCAAATATTGATGCGCCAGGCATGGCCGTTACCGTTTGTTTACCAGCATTGATTAAATCAGCATCTTCATCCCCTTCGAAAGGGAAAGGTCCCATTCCAAGAATTCCGTTTTCAGATTGAAATTCTACGGAAATACCTTGAGGGATGTAGTTTGCGATCAGAGTTGGAATGCCGATTCCTAGATTGACGTACCAACCATCTTGTAGTTCTTGTGCAATTCTTTTTGCTATTCCTGTTTTATCTAACATTTTTTTCTTGGTTTGAATTTTAGGGTTTCACCTAAGCGTTTACTAGTGAAACCGAAATTGATGCTGGAAATGAACGATTGCTTAAGTACGTGGACGCACGGTACGTTGCTCAATTCGTTTTTCATAATTAACCCCTTGGAAGATGTGCTGTATAAAAATACCCGGTGTATGAATCGTATTAGGATCAAGCTCTCCAGGTTCTACCAGCTCCTCTACCTCAGCAATTGTTATTTTACCAGCCATAGCCATCAAAGGATTGAAATTTCGGGCAGTCCCTTTAAAGAACAAATTACCATAACGATCTCCTTTCCAAGCTTTTACGATTGCAAAATCAGCTGTCAAGGCATGTTCCAAAATATGTGGTTTACCATTGAAATAGCGAACTTCTTTACCTTCTGCAACCTCCGTTCCATAGCCAGCAGGCGTATAAAAAGCAGGTACTCCTGAGCCAGCAGCCTGACAACGGGCAGCGAGCGAGCCCTGAGGAATCAGGTCTACTTCCAGCTCTCCGCTGAGCATTTGGCGTTCAAACTCATCATTTTCACCTACATAGGAGGAGATCATTTTCTTGATTTGTCTTTTTTGCAAAAGCAAACCCAGTCCAAAGTCGTCTACCCCAGCGTTATTGGAGATGCAAGTAAGGTTGGTTGTTCCCGCTTCGACAAGGGCGGAAATACAATTTTCAGGAATACCACAAAGTCCAAATCCACCCAACATGAGGGTCATTCCATCTTTGATTCCTTTAATTGCTTCGTTAGCGTTTTTGACTCTTTTATCCATTATTTTATTTTTAAGCTTCGACCTTATATATGAAGTTCTTTAAAGTTATTCCCTATGGCTGCTCGTAAGTCATTGACTCCGTGGATCTTCAGCTGGCCAGACGGGCACTTACGCTCGACTTTAGGCGATAAGTTCAAACAGCTTCCATGACAGCAGCAGGCCTTATATCACTAGCCGTCTTTTTCATGATTAAACTCGATTAAATCAAATCAAGAAAATTTAGTCCCAAATCTAATAATATTATATGGTAAGTGCTCGGACTAAAGTAAAAAAGGTAATTAACTGCTTTTGCCAGATAGATAGCGTCAATATTCATAAAAAAGTCGGAGCAGCTAATTTAAATACCTTGTTTACTGGCAATTAAACATATGATAAAACACAAAATGATTCTTACTGTTTTCTTTTTTAAATAAAGCTAAAATATCAATTCAAGGACAACTTGATGCTTAGAAAGAAAAATAGCCTAGTTAAAAACAATTTAATTTGAAATTAATAATTAATCTAATGTATTGATAAGTGCCTGACAGGCAATTACATAGAGGATAAAAGGCTAAGCAAAGTGTTTTTAAAGAGATAAAAAACATTATTTAGGTATCCTAGAATCCAATAATTTAATAGATATTTGTTGAACGAAATTACAAGTTATTGTACTTAAATTGAAAACGCATTATTGATTGGCAGCGTCTTGTATTTGTGCTGCGTTATAAATAGAATAAGTGCTTTAAGGAAATGTTAAAACAAACATAGATAGCAGCCTTTTCGAAGTATAAAATTATTTACATCCCACTAATAATGAACATGTTTCAAACTAACTTAGTTTAGAACAAACGGTTAATGCATGCCCTCAAGTAAGATTAACAGCTGATTTAAGAATTTGCTAATAGCAGATTCAACTAAATTGTATTTTTCGCTTCACCGGACTTCTCAGGTGCAAGCAGTTTTTAATATCACTATTTTTTTAATTAATTAAACCTATTGAATGAAACGTTTACTCACACTAATTCTCCTCGTTCTAGGTACCCTGTCCTACGCGCAAGCGCAAAGAACAGTTTCGGGTACTATTATGGACGCTGATGGAGAGGGCCTAATTGGGGCCTCAGTACTTGTAGAAGGAACTTCCGCGGGTACTGTCACGGATTTAGATGGAAAGTACTCTTTGGTCGTACCCGAAGGGACTAAAAATCTTATTTTTAGTTACACTGGTTTTGCTTCGCAAACCATTCCTCTTACAGCGTCTAATACGCTGGATGTAACGATGTCAGAAAGTGCTTCTATCCTAAACATGGTAGTTGTTACAGCTTCTGGTTTGGAAAGAAATGCTAGAGACGTAACCTACGCCAACCAAACGGTTGGAGCAGACGATCTACTTTCTGCACCAAACAAAAACACACTTGAAGCCCTTCGTGGAAAGGTAGCAGGTGTAAAACTATCTACAGGATCTGGTTCTGTTGGTGCTTCTACTCGAATCGTTCTTCGTGGTGAAGGATCTTTGACTGGAAACAACAACGCACTTATCGTTGTAGATGGTGTTGTAATTGACAACTCTACTTCTTCTGGTGGAGACGGTAGTGCCTCTTCTGGTTATGCAGATTACGGTAACCGTTTTAACGACATCAACCCTGAAGACATTGAGTCTGTAACTGTACTGAAAGGTCCATCTGCGACTTCTCTATATGGTTCTAGAGGTGCTTCTGGTGTATTGTTGATTACAACAAAAAAAGGTGCTGCATCAAAAGGAAAGATGAAGGTTGGGTTCAACTCTACTACTTCTTTTGAGCAAGCTTATGTACTACTTCAAAGACAAGACCAATATGGTCAAGGATTTGGTTTACCATTTTCAAGTACACCACAATTTGATTCAGGTGAAAACTGGTCATGGGGTCCTGCTTTTGATGGTGTTGTACGTCCTTGGACTAGTCCAATAGACACTGATGGTGATGGTGACCTTGAGTACCTATCTCGTCCTTACGAAGCTGCTCCTAATCAGTTGGATAACTTTTTCCGTACTGGTTCTACTTATGCAAACAGCATTAACTTATCTGGAGGAACAGATAAATTAACGTTCTACTCTTCTTTCTCTAATACCAAGCAAAACGGTATTCTTGAAAACACTGACTACACAAGAAACACGGTTAAACTAGCTGCAACTGCTAAGTTGACAGAGCGTTTATCTTCTAGCTTCTCTGTAAGTTATGCAGATATCGATCAAAACTCTGCACAAGAGGGTTCTCGTCCTTTCGAAGGTCAGAATGCTTATGCAAACGCAATTCAGGCTCCTGTAAACATTCCTTACAATGAGCTTAGAGATTACAACAGCCCTTTCCATGATTTTAATGGTTACTATGGTTCTTATACTAGTAATCCTTACTTCATTTTGAATGAGTTTATCAACAATGGTAAAATCAGAAATTTCTTGGGTAACTTCTCTACTACATTGAACATTCTTCCTGGTCTTGATTTGACTGGTCGTATTGGTGCTAACGTTGTTAACTCAAAAATTACTACCGCTACTCCTCAATACCAATACAACCCTCACTATGCATGGGCAAGTGATCTTGGTATTGGTCTACGTGGTGGTCGTTCAAATTCTCCTGGATCTTTGGCTCTAGCTGAAAGAAATAACTATGTATTGGACATGACAGTATTGGCTACTTATACAAGAAACCTATCTGAAAGTGGAGACATTACAATGGATCTTACTGGTGGATGGAACAAGTATAAGACTGAACTATCAACATTAAGAGGTAGCACTGTAGGTGGCTTGGTTGTACCAGGGTTCTACAACCTATCTAATAGTGTGTCTAACCCTACTTCAAGTACGTTTGAAGTAGATCAACAAATTAATGGACTATTTGGAAATGCTCGATTTGGTTATAAGAATCGAGTTTTTGTTGAATACTCTGCAAGAAATGACTGGTCTTCTACATTACCAAAAGGTGACAACGGCTTCTTCTACCACTCTGTTGGTGCTTCAGCTGTAATTACTGATTTCATGTCTGAGCCAATTGAAGGTTTCGAATTCTTGAAATTGAGAGCAAGTCTTGGTACTACAGGTAAAGATGCGACTCCAAATGCACTTCTTTCTACCTTTGAGGCTAATCCTACTTTCCAAAGCCTAGCAAACGGTCACGATTTATTTTTCCCATTGAATGGCCAAGCTGGTTATACTTTGGATGGACAAATTGGTAACCCTGATTTGAAGCCTGAACTTACAACTACCTTTGAATTAGGTGTTGATGCAACGCTATTAGGAGAAAGAGTTGATCTTGCATATACTTACTATAGCTCAAATCACACCAACCAATTGGTAGCTGTTAGTTTGCCTGCTTCTTCTGGATTCGGTACTACTATCAGAAACCTTGGAGAGATTACAAACAAAGGACATGAATTAGCATTGACACTACGCCCAATTAAGGGAATAGTAAGAGGCTTGAGTTGGGATATCAACTTGTTGTGGGCTAAGAACACCAACAAGGTAATTGAAATCCTTGATCCTGAAATTGCAGATGAGCAATTGGTATTAGGTAGCTTCGGTAACTTGAATGTAGTGGCTAAGGAAGGACTTCCTTATGGTACTTACATTGGTCAGGTGATCAAAACTACAGCAAGCGGTCAAACCGTAGTAGATGCAACAGGTCTTCCTGTTCTTACTGATGAAGATGTTGATGTTGGATCATACCAGCCTAAGTATACTGCAAGTATTGGTTCTAATGTAGGTTATAAAGGATTCACCTTGAACTTCCTTTTTGACATTAAGAAAGGTGGTAAATTCGTTTCTTATACTAAAGATTTAACTGAATTTAACGGTACTTCTTTAACTTCATTGGATAACAACAGAGAAGCATTTGTTGTTGCTAATTCTGTATTTGAAGATGAAGATGGTAACATCTCTGAGAACACTGTTGAAACTAACATGTATGATTTCCTACGTGTTCAGCCGTTTACATCTCACACAATTGATGCATCTTATGTAAAGCTTAGAGAACTTGGAATTAGCTATAACGTTCCTTCTAAATTGTTAGGTGATTTACCAATTGGTAATCTAACAGTTGGACTATTTGCTAAGAACCTTAAGTTCTGGTTGCCAGACGAAAACATTTGGGCTGACCCAGAAGTTAACGGTCCTTCTTTGACTGGTAATGCTCAAGGTATTGAGACTACTCAAACACCTCCGTCAAAATCATTTGGTTTTAACATTGGTGTACAGTTTTAAGAATAATTTCAAAATTAAAAATTAAAAATTTCAGAAAATATGAAATCCATATATAAATTAATGATTTTCTGTCTGGTATTGTCTTTCGCTTCTTGCGATAAGATAACAGATCAGAATGTTGATAAAAATAACTCCCCCAGTGCTCGTGATCAAGAGCTACTGACATCTGCGCTAGGCTACACTGCTTGGATCGTTGATGGTCGTTATAACGAACTAGCCTTCCAATGGGGCCAGTATTGGACTTGGGGACCTGGTGTTTCCTTAGGAAATTCTGCACGTTATGTTGCAGAACCAGATGATCACAATAATGTTTGGGCTCGTTCTTACAACGGTGCCTTAGCTGATTTACGTTACATCATCACAAATTCTGAAGATGCTGCATTTAAAGGAGTATCAAAAGTAATGACTGCCTATATCTATCAAGGATTGGTTGATCACTTTGATGCTGTTCCATACAAAGAAGCTTTGTTAGGAGAAATTGCAGATGGTTCTATTTTAGCTCCAAGCTATGACGGAGGTGCAGTTATTTATGCTGACTTGATCGTAGTATTAGATGATGCTATTAGTGATATTGAAGGAGCTAGCACGCACCCAGAAGGTGAAGATTTACTTTTTGGAGGTGACCTTAGCGCTTGGACAAAATTTGCTAAGTCATTGAAGCTAAGAATCCTTATGCGTATGCAGTCTACAACTGACGTATCTGGTCAGGTAGCTGATCTAATCCGTGAAGGTGATTTGATTACAAGTACTGCAGATATGGCTAGTATGGTTATGGCTGGTACAGCAGGTAGCGAAAACCCAATGTTTGCGGTTCGTGAATCTGGTATTGGAAACTTCTACATTGCGAGTAATACTTCACTAAACCTTTTGAGATCATTAAATGATCCTAGAATAAATGCGCTTTACGATGCAGCTCCTGCACCTGATGAAGACATTACAGGACCAACACCTGCTGATGGTAGAATTGGTGTTGACCATGGAGGAATCAATGATTACGGATTTGGAACAGTACGTGAAATGTTCAGTCAAGGATCAGCGATCACTTATTCTGCAGATGCTCCAGTAATTTTTATGAGTAACTGGGAAGTATGGTTTTTGATTGCTGAAGCTGCAGCCCGATGGGATGTAGGAACAGATGACGCTACTGCTTTTGCAAATGGTGTACAAGCAAGTTTTGATTACCTAAGTGTAGCTGATGGTGCTGCTTATGTTGCTTCATTAGGCTACGGAGGTGATTTGAATGCAAAAATTAAGCACATTGCGACTCAGAAATGGATCGCTTGTAATGGCTTACAAGAAGATGAAGGTTGGATCGAATCAAGAAGATTAGATACGCCTGACAACCCTATATTTACAGATGTTGCTACAGGAATTTACCAAACACCTGCTGAATCTGCCTTGTCGGCTGGAGTTCACCCAAGTGCATTCCTTTATCCTCAATCTGAAGTAAACCTTAACCCTAGTACTCCTGCTCAAAGAAGTATTACTGATAAGGTTTTCTGGGACAATTAATTGATCATTCTAAAATTAAAAGAACATGAAAAATAAATTTCATTTTATATTATTATTCTTGGCTACCACGATGGTATTTACCGCCTGTGTAAAGGATGAAGATGAAGTATCATACGGAGCAGAAACTCCTGTTGATAGAGCTGATCCTCTCCTACTAGTCAATACTCCGATCATCTCTTTTGTAGCAGGTGAGCCTAGTTACGAACTTGATCTTCTTGCGTTTATTCCTTCGGGAAATGCGACTTCTAAGATTAATGTACTAAGTACCTTTACTGATGCTGCAACTGGTGCGGTTTCTAATGAAGTTGTACTTAAAACCTTTGATGTTTCTTCTGGAGAAAATCCAATCAATTCAACAATAACCTATGCTGACTTAAAAGCTGGACTTACCGTTAACGGTGGAGGACTTCCTGCCAACGAAGTAGATATTGCGGTTGGATCTAAATGGGACCTTACTTTGGCACCAGTTGACGGTAGCGGAGCTGCTACTTTTGGTACTAAAGCAGTTACAGTTGGTGTACTTAGCCCTTTCGCTGGTATCTATACTGTAATCGAGTCTGATTACTGGAGAATTAATGTTCAAAGTGGTGGTGCTGACTGGACAGGTACTCAAATCTTTATCGGTTCTGTGGATGAGAATACTTTCTCTCACAATGACTGGTGGGGACCATTTGCAGCTACTGGTTTCTTCACATTTGATCTAAACCCAGACAATACGATTACTATTCCAGATGTACCTGAGCAATTATTTTTCTCTGGTAATGACATGCTAACTTGTCAGGAAGATGCTGGAAGTTTTGCGAATGTACCTTGTACTGGATCTAACGAGTTGATTCCTAGTGCAGATGGTAAGCACATTATTACATTGACTTATGGTTACTTCACCGCTTCAGGTGATGAAAATGAAGGGCCAAGGGAGTTTTACGAAAAATTAGAAAAAAATCTTTAAAAAATAATTAATCATGAATAAAAGCATATTTAATTTATTGTGGATTGGGTTATTTTTGGTTGTTCTTAGCGCTTGTAGCAAGGACACTGGAGATACATCTTCTGTCACTAATGTTCCAATGACCATTGAGTCAATTGATGCTGACGTCACTGTTGCAGAAGAATCTGCAGGAGTTGTAAACGTAAACTTTAACATGGATGCTGGTCAAATCGTAGATACTAAAGTAAGTATCGCTATTGATCCACTAAAAACAACAGCTACTGAAGGTGTTGATTTCGTCCTTTTGTCTAACGAAGTAAGCATTGGAGCTTATGCACGTGCTGGAAGCTTTCAGGTACAAATCAATAGTGACCTACTTGCTGAAGGAGATGAAGTAATTGCGCTTACCGTTTCTGGTGTACAGGAGCCTTTTGGTGCAAGTAATACTTTGGAGTACATCATTAACATCAAAGACTATGTTGACAATACTTCACTACAACTTACTTTTGACTGGGAAGGACTTGGTTTCTACCTAGGAACAGGTTACTCTCTTTGTGAGAATGTAGATATGGATTTCTTTGTACTAGATGGCGCAGGTGGCTATGAAGCTATCTTCGATGCTGTAACTGGTGCTTGTCCTGAAGTATTTGTATTCAATTCAGATACACCTGATGGTGATTACGAATTTGGATCTAACATGTGGGCAAACGGATTCGCAGGTTTATCAACTTACACTGACTTTGTTGTTAGAGTTGGAATCGATAAGCCAGGTGTTTACAACGAAAGCTTTACTCCTACTCAAATCTGGACTTCTGAAGATCTAGATGGTGCTACAGGTGGTAATGGCGATTTGTACCCTACTATAAATGTTAATAAAGCAGGTACTGTTTATACAGTAACACAACCTGATGGAACTCAAATCATTCAAGGTTTGACTGCTCCTCCATCACACAAGCTTGCTCAACCTAAGATGAAAAATTTAGGAGAATAATTTTTTTATTCCCTACTTATCATTTTAGATGATAGTAATAAAAAACGGCCCGAATTCTCTTTTGAGAATTCGGGCTTTTTTTTTGATCTAGTTTTTTACTATCTTTAGAAGAACAACATTATTTTATTTAGTTAAGAAAGCAAGCTTATGAAAAATCTATTCTCCGTATTCTTTTTTATACTAGCATTCGCGACCTGTTGTTTTAGTCAAAATGCAGGAGCAACCTTAGGAGCAGGTGGTGCCGTTCCTAATCTAGGCCAAAGCAATGGATTGATTTCTGGTAACCATCGTTTTGAAAGCATTCCTGGCAACCTGGAAATCACTTATCAGGAAGCACTTCTTGAATATGCAAAGATTAAAGGCTCTCCATTCCTACATGGCGGTGAAATCACCGTAGATATTATTTCTCATGAAGATAGTATTTACAAAAACGTCACTATCCTTTATGACATGTACAACAATGAGGTTATGGTCAAACGAAAGAAGGGTGATGACATTATTCTAAACCAAGCATACTACAAAGGTTTTACCTATAACAATAAAGGAACTATTGAAACCTACAAAAGAGTACATCCAACGGATTCACGATATTATCAGATCTTATTTGAGAATAAAGACTTTTCCTTTTGCAAAGAAATAAAGACATCTGTTGATGATTACACAACTCATATTCCAAGTGATACTGGACTTAAAAAAACCTTCGTTCACCGAAAAAAACATTTGATAGTTCACCGAAAAACCGTCTTGTATGGTAAGCTAAAAAATGGTGGAATGGTACCTAAGCTGCCTTTCAAATATAGAAAGTTAGTTCCTAAGTTGAAAAAGGAATTGAAAATAAAACGAATTAGTAAAGAGAAAGATTACATTCGATTAATGGAAGCTTTTCCAGAACCGAAACCTATTGACCAGAGAGAGGAGGGAGAAGAGGTAGAGAATTAGAATTGGAATTAGAACGTGAATTAGAATGCTCTGCGATTACGGGGCATTCTAATTCACATATTAATTCTAATCCCCCCCATTCTTCATCGCGACACTAGCCTCCCTCCTTTCCACTTTCAATATATGGCGATCCACTAGCCCATCCTCATTCCTAACAAATTCAATACTGGTTTTTCTGTCGATAGACAAAATGAAGCGTACATCTGAAATAGGATAAATGGCAATCGTGTCATTGGACTTTGAATGTTTCGAATACAATTGTCCGTCTTTTATAGAGATGGTTCTAAAAACACCTGTGCTTATTTCATAGCTTCCGACATATTCTTTTAATAAACCTAGAGGTAATTTTGCGATACCGTTTTTGTAGTTGAGTTGTTCTTTCAGTTTTCCTTTTTTATCATAAAATTTCCACTTCCCTTTTCTAAGGTTTTTCTTCATTTTGCCACTGCTCTTCATCTGACCATTTTCATGATAATAAGTAGCCAATCCTGATCTAAAACCATTTTTATAAAATATTTTTGATTTCAAATCTCCACTCTCAGAATAATCCTTTTCCCAGCCATTTAAAGTTGGTCTTAAGGTTTTCATTTTGTAAATACCATAGCCAACTCCGTAGCCCATCGTATCTCCAAAAAATTGAAACTTATTAAAACCACGTCCGATATCAGCCATGGGCTGCCAAGTCTCGCCCCCATCTCTTGTTTCCATTGTCCATTGATTACCACCACCCATCCAGCCTACTTTTTCGTTGACAAAACCGATACCTTGTACGTAGTCATACTTATCAAAGTATTCATTAGCAAACCAAGATTTGCCTCCATCTTTGGTTTGCAAAACATAAACCTGCCCATCCTTTACATTTCGTTGAATGGAAATAAAACCATTCTGTTCCGTGGGAAAAGCAACCTTCCAGCAATATTCGCCTTTCTGAGCGGAGATAAAAATGGTGTCCCAAGTGCTTCCACCATCAAATGTTTCCAAAACGAGTGAACGACATTCCACCTTATCCGTGGTCGTTCCACCCACAAGAATCCCGTGCTGCTCATCATAGAAATAAGGTGCAATCAAACTACCTGCTAAATGATTATAATCGTAGGAATTCCAAGTCTTACCTCCATCTTCACTACGTATGAAATAAGAAGGCCCTCGTACGCGTCCACAGCCTACGATCACCTTGTCTGAAACCGTTTGCAAACCACAAAGTCCTTTAGGATATGGACCATTAAATTCTGTTGCTTCCCAGGTAGTTCCACCATCGAAGGTTTCATACATTGAGACGGTATCAGCCGAAGAAAGGAAAACATCATCTGGCCCTATTGTTCCTAAAAAACCCGTCGCTTCATCTGTAAAAGTAAGGCATCGAAAAAAAGTCTCTTCTCGAAATAGCTTCTCCTCCCAGTTTTCCCCACCATCAGTTGTATAGTACAAATGCCCATTACTATTAATGGTGTATCCGCGATCTGGTGTAAAAAAGTACAGATCATCATTTCTACCTCTCTTCGCAGGATATGATTCCACCCGCTCCCAAGATTGCGAATAGCCCAAGCTCTGTTGCTCTTGAAATACAGGATATGCTTTTTC
Source organism: uncultured Saprospiraceae bacterium (assembly GCA_937921775.1). Taxonomy (GTDB): domain Bacteria; phylum Bacteroidota; class Bacteroidia; order Chitinophagales; family Saprospiraceae; genus CALGLS01. The sequence continues at coordinate 1,273 of CAKZUK010000045.1, read as the reverse complement.
GCTACACCCGGATAAAAGACAGAGTATGGCACAATAACAAATCACCGTTCTAATTACAATACCAGTCTGTTGCTCCCGTCCTGGACGAAGGTAGTTTGCAATATACTTTGACTTATATTTATTAGACCCTAAAATCTGGCTTCTTGCATACTCAATCGATAGCTGTTTATAAAATTTTTCAATCGTGCGATACACAATGGTATAGGATTCAAATAGCTGAGAAAGTGATTTCATTCTAACGGAGGGTTTTAGTTCTTAATAGCGAAGTTGTTTAATAAGAATCTAAACTTAAGAAATTAATTAGAGCTTATCAGTTAAAAAAATTATTATCCCAAGAAGAGCAACTTAGAACCTAAAGAAATTAATGGTAAGTCTGTTTGGCAGTCAGATGAGATGCGACAAAAGTGAAGTAAATTTATTCTAAATAATTTAATACAAGCCATACTTATAATATCATCATCTGTTTAAATTTTTCTATATTTATACTCTACAAAAAGAACAGTGTTAAATCTCACCCTGTATGTGCACTATGTCATCTAAACTAAGCCAAACGGATAATATATTATCCGAACGGGCATTTTAAATTAGCAATAAAAACAATATAAACGTGCTCTACTGCTCTAACTAAATAATGCTTCATATATACTTATAACAGATACGTTTACTTCGTTATCTTCCAACAAAATATCACAAACAATACGAAATACATTTTTCCTCCTAAGCATAGGAGGTGCTTAGCTAATCCGCTATCTCTTTCAACATTTCCAAAATACATCCGACATCTACCTAAAGGACTTGCCAGATCTTAATTTAGATAACGGTGTAAAAAGTCAATAACCAGTAAGCCTGGGAGACGAATTGGAAGACGAGCCCAGTTACCTATGAGGGATGAGTACAATAGAAGCTATTCATCGCAAAGTAATAATTGGAAGTAGAAACGGCTTAATGGCATCGGGATGACACAAAACCATAAAGGAATTGCCTGATGCCATTAAAAGCGTTTCAATGTAGGGAAGTGGAACTACCAAGAATAAACAATCCCAAGTTCATGGCTCGGGCCAAAAGCTGGACCATAATTTTCTAGAAAACTAGAATACGAATATCCTATTCTTATCAAATTACTATTTGAACCAGATTCTATCATCACACCAACATTCGCATTCATTTCTTTTGAATTTGCCATACTAAAGGCTACCCAAAACATGCTTTGGTATTCGTACTTTATTCGTCCGTTAAAATAGAAGGGGGCATTTTGAACATAGCGCATTTCCGA